>DASSTK010000196.1:0-3448 GCA_035707945.1 Sphingomonas sp. | reverse complement strand
CGGCGCCTACGCCAATCTGCCCGAGGCCGCGCGCGCGCCCGAGCTTCGCCGCATCGCCGACGCCGCCGCGCTCGCCGCGAAGAACGGGATCGAGCCGCACGCCGGCCACGGCCTCACCACCGCCAATGTCGGCCCCGTCGCCGCCATCCCGCAGATCGCCGAGCTCAACATCGGCCACGCGCTGATCGGCGAGGCGATCTTCGTCGGCCTCGACACCGCCATCCGCCAAATGCGCGCCGCCATGGACGCGGCGCGGTGAGGGCTCTCCCAAATCCGCCCCGGAAAGGGGAGGGGGACCGCGCGCGAAGCGCGTGGTGGAGGGGGGCTCGCCACGAGGGTTTTGCCCAGCTTCGAGCCCCCTCCACCATGTTTCGCCCACGGCTCGCTTTGCGAGCCGGTTCCGCGGCTGCGGCTTGCCCCCGGCCAGCCGCTTTTCGCCGCTCCACCCCCCTCCCCGTGTCGGGGAGGATCGGGTGATTCTCGGTCTCGGCTCCGACCTCTGCAATATCGAGCGGATTCAGGCGTCGCTCGATCGCTTCGGGGCGCGGTTCTTGGAGAGGATCTTCACGCCCGTCGAACAGGCCAAGGCGGAGCGCCGTCAACTCACCCGCGCCGCCACCTACGCCAAGCGCTTCGCCGCCAAGGAGGCTTTCTCGAAGGCCATCGGCACCGGATTCAGGCAAAGCGTGTTCTGGCGGGACATCGGCGTGGTCAACCTCGCCAGCGGCGCGCCGACGCTCGCGCTCACCGGCGGGGCCAAGGCGAGGCTTGACGCGCTCGTGCCGCCGGGCCACGCCCCGATCGTGCATTTGACCATGACGGACGATCATCCCTGGGCGCAGGCCTTCGTGGTGATCGAGGCGCGGCCGATCGCGGCCGGGGACATGAGGGACAAGGCTTGACCGACGACAGCAGCGACACCGCCGCCCCGGCGACCGAACCGGCGAAGGAGGAGCCGAAGGAGAAGAAGGGCACCGACTGGTGGGCCGAGATCCGCGGCATCTTCTGGCTGGTCATAGCGGTGCTGGCGTTTCACAGCCTGGTCGCCAAGCCCTTCTACATCCCGTCCGAATCGATGATGCCCACGCTCATCAAGGGCGACCGGCTGGTGGTGAGCAAGTTCCCCTACGGCTGGAGCTACGATTCGTTCAGCTTCCATGTCCTGCCCTTCATCCACGGCCGCCTGTTCGGCCGGATGCCCAAGCGCGGCGACATCGTGATCCTCACCCCGCCGCATGAAAGCAGCGATTACATCAAGCGCGTGATCGGGCTGCCGGGCGACACCATCGCGGTCAGGGGCGGGGTGGTGTGGCTCAACGGCAAGCCGATCCAGCGCACGCCCGAGCCGCCGGCGATGATCCCGATCGACGCCAACATTCCCTGCGCGAGCCCGCTCGAATCGATGCATCGGGTGATCGGCAAGGACGGAAAGGCCTATTGCGCGCTGCCCATCTTCCGCGAGACGCTGCCGAGCGGGCGGACCTACGATACGGTCGATTTCGGCCCCGGCGCGAGCGAGGGGGACAATTACGGCCCGATCACCGTGCCGCCGGACAAGATCTTCGTGATGGGCGACAATCGCGACGAATCGGCGGACAGCCGCTATCCGCCCGAGGAGAACGGGCTGGGCGGCCCGGTGCCGTGGGAGAATCTCGGCGGCCGCGCCGAGTTCATCACCTTCTCTCTCGACGGCACGTCCGAATGGTATAACCCGATAAGCTGGTTCACCGCGCTGCGGCCCGGCCGCGCGGGCACCAGCCTTCACCCCGCGCACGTCGCGCCGCCGGCTTCCGCCCCGCCCGCGCGATGAACGACAAGCCGGCCGAGCCCCGCGTCACCTCCCCCGGCCCGGTCGAGCTCCGCGATCCGGAAGCGCGGCGCGAGCTCAAGCGCGCCGCCATCTGGCTCGGCCTCGCCTGCGCGATCGCGCTGGTGGTGCTGCTCGCCCAGCCGCTGCTCATCATCCTGGGCGGGCTGGTGTTCGCGACGATGCTGGACGGTGGCGTGCGGCTGCTCGGCCGCGTGCTGCCGATCCCGCGCGGCTGGCGGCTGCTGATCGTGGTGCTGTGCGTCATCGTCTTCATCGCCGGCACTTTCTACCTGACCGGCATGCAGATCGCGGCGCAGTTCGCGCAGCTCCGCGAGACGATGCAGATCCAGGGGCAGCGGCTGGCGCAATGGGCGGGGCATCTCGGCATCCTGCCGGGCGGGGACGATCTGCAAGGCATCGCCCGGCAGGCGCTGGGTTCACTGGGCAAGCTCACCTCCTGGGTCGGCACCGCGCTCGGCGCGATCACCACCCTGTTCATGATGATGGTGATCGGCCTGTTCGTGGCGATGGAGCCGCGCATCTACGATCGCGGCCTGCAATGGATGATCCCGCGGGACAGCCGGGCCGAGTTCGCCGCCACCGCCGAGGAAATGGCCCGCACGCTGCGCCGCCTGCTCGCCGGCCGCCTGCTCGGCATGGCGTTCGAGGGCGTCATCACCTGGCTGCTGCTGTGGCTGTTCGGCGTGCCGATGGCGCTGGTGCTCGGCCTGATCGACGCGATCCTGGCCTTCATCCCCAATGTCGGCGCGTTCATCACCGGCGTGCTGATGGTCGCGGTGGGCTTCAGCGCGGGCACGGACACCGGCCTCGCCGCGCTCTTCACCTATTTCGTGGTGCAGACGTTCGACGGTTATGTGCTGATCCCGATGGTCGCCAAGCGCACCGTCGATCTGCCCCCGGCGCTGACGCTCGGCGCGCAGATCCTGGCGAGCGCGCTGTTCGGCGTGATCGGCCTCGCGCTCGCCGATCCGATGACGACGATGATCAAGGTCGCGCTCGAACGGAAGAGCGATCGCAACGGGCAGGCGGAGGCCGCCTGATGCCGCTTTACGCGCTCGACGGAATCGCGCCGGCCATCGCCCCCGGCGCGTGGATCGCGCCTTCGGCCGAGCTGATCGGCGACGTGCGGCTGGGCGAGGGGGCGAGCGTGTGGTTCGGCGTGGTGATCCGCGCCGACAACGGCCCGATCATCATCGGCGCACGCACCAATATCCAGGACGGCGCGGTGCTGCATTCCGATCCCGAAAGCCCGCTCGCCATCGGCGCGGGCGTGACGGTGGGGCACAAGGCGATCCTCCACGGCTGCACGATCGGCGACGGCTGCCTCGTCGGCATGGGCGCGACGGTGCTGAACGATGCGGTGATCGGGGAGCAATGCCTGATCGGCGCGGGCGCGCTGGTGACGGAAGGCAAGCGCTTCGAACCCCGCCAGCTCCTCGTCGGCGCGCCGGCGCGGGCGGCGCGGGCGCTGGACGAGGCGGCCCTGGCGGGGCTCAGACGATCGGCGGAAATCTATACCGAAAAGGCCCGGCGCTATGCGGCGGGGTTAGAGCAGCTTGCCTGACCCGTCATCCCCGCGAAAGCGGGGATCCAGCTCCTCCGCTTCGCCGATAGGTG
>DASSTK010000195.1:0-13114 GCA_035707945.1 Sphingomonas sp. | reverse complement strand
CGCGATCCGCGATGCGGCGCCCGGCGGGATCGACGTTCACTTCGAGAATGTCGGCGGCGACATTCTCGATGCGGCGCTGCTGTCGCTCAACCCCAAGGGCCGCGTGGTGCTGTGCGGCCTCATCAGCGAATATAACGGGCAGCCGCGCGGCGCGCGCAATATCTGGCAGTTGATCGTCCAGGGCGCACGGATGGAGGGCTTCATCCTCACCCAATATGTGCCGCGCTTCGCCGAGGCGATCCCGGAGCTTGCAAGCTGGGTGAAGCAAGGCAAGCTCCGGGTCGACGAGCATATCGACGAGGGAATCGAAAACGCGCTTCCCGCCTTCCTGCGCCTGTTCGAGGGCAGCAATCAGGGCAAGATGATCCTGAAGATCGCCGAGTGAGCCGATAGCGGCCCCGCGCGGCGAGGATCAGAACTGCACGCGTTTGGTGTAGCCGCCGTCGACGATCACATTGGTGCCGGTTGTGTATTTCGATGCCGGGCTGGCGATGAACACCACCGTCTTGGCGACGTCATCGGGCTCGCCGATGCGGCCGAGCGCGAAGAGCGGCTGCTGCGCCTCGTAAAGCTCGGGCATGCCGGCCTTGATCGCCTCCCAATTGCCACCCGGAAAGGAGACGGGGCCGGGCGAGACGGCATTGACGCGAATGCCCTTGCTTCCCCATGCTTGGCCCAGTTGCTTGGCGTAGACAAGCAGCGCGCCCTTGATGGTGTTGAAGGCCTGGGGGACGAGGAAGGTTTCGACTCCGGCGGTCGATCCCATGAACACCACGGAGGCATGGGCCGATTTTTCCAGATAGGGTTCAAGCGCCTCGCAGCCCTTGACCGCGCCCATCAGATCGAACTCGTAGCATTTGTCCCAATCTCCGGTCGCCTGGCTGCCCGAGGCGCTTGCTCCCGGCACGAAGATATCGCAGCCGCCGAGCTGATCGGCGGCGTCTCGCAGCCAGTCCTGATAGCCGCTCATGTCGTTGAGATCGAACGGGGAGGCGATGATCTTTCCGCCGTGCTTCGCCAACTCCGCCTTTGTCTCCGCAATCTGATCTTCGTTGCGGGAGAAGAAGGCGATGTCGCAACCTTCTTCGGCGAAGATTTCGAGGATGCGGCGGCCGATGCCACGGCTGCCGCCAGTCAGGATGACCTTAAGGCCTTTCAATCCGAGATCCACAACCCTCTCCTTTCAGGCGTTTGCGACCAGTTGACGAATGGTCTCTCTCAACATGTCCTTGCGGATCTTGCCCGAGGCGGTGCGCGGCAGCTCGGTCACGAGCTCGATCCGCTCGGGCCGCTTCTGCGGGGCGAGGCCGCTCGCGGCGACGAAGGCGACAAGTTCCTCTAACGCGGGCGTCGTCCCGGCGCGCGGGATCACGAAGGCGCAGACGCCTTCGCCCAGGCGGACGTGCGGCATCGCGACCACAGACGCCTCCATCACCATCGGGTGACGGTGGAGCACATCCTCGATCTCCTTCGCGGAGATATTCTCCCCGCCGCGAATGATCAGATCCTTCTTGCGGCCGGTGACGAGGAGCGCTCCGTCCGCGGATACGGTGCCGATGTCGCCGGTGCGGAAATAGCCCTGCTCGTCGATCGCCTCGGCCGTCTGCTCCCGGTCGGCATAGCCCATGAACATGGAAGGGCCGCGCGCGAGGATTTCGCCTTCCGCGCCGGGCGGCATGTCCCGCCCCTCGTCGTCGACGACACGGACGTCATAATCCACCACCTCGCCGTCGGTGACGGCGCCGCGCTCCGCATCGCGCGGATAGCCGAGCGTCACCAGCGGAACCTCCGAACTGCCGAACACGCGGAACGCCACGGGCCGGCCGAACTGCGCATTGGCGGCGCGGACGATCTCGGGCGGAATGGCCGCGCCTCCGCACGCGAAGAAGCGGAAGGAGGGGAGATTCGTGCCCGCTTCGCGCGCACGGACGGCCAATTCCTGCAGGAACGGCGTGGCGGCGACCGTGCCGCGCACCTGATGCCTCTGGATGACCGCCAGCGCCTCATCGGCATTCCAGCTTTCCATGAGCACGGTGCGGGTGCCGGCGAGGAACGGCATCTCCAGCCCGTTCGCATAGCCCGAGACATGGGTGACGGGAGAGGGCATCAGGATCGCGTCGCCCGGCGCGATGCCCCAATGGCCGACGCAGGCGTGGACGGCGCGGGCCAGCGTATCGTGGCTGTGCAGTACGCCCTTGGGCCGCCCCGTGGTGCCGGAGGTGTAAAGCACCATCTTCACGCTTCGCGGATCGACCCTGGGCGTATCCAGCCGCCGCCCGCGCCCGGCCGCGACCAGCGCTTCGTAGCCGCTCTTTGCGCTTCCCCTCACCGGAACGGCGTGGGCGAGGCGAGGCAGATCGGGCCGGATGCGATCGACCATCGCAGCGAAATCATAGCCCCGGAAGCTTTCGGCGTGGAAGAATGCCCGCGCTCCGCAATCGCTCAGCATCTGCCGCACCTCGGCGTCGCGATAGATGCTGACGATGGGATTGATGACGAAGCCCGCCATCGCGGAGGCGAGATTGATGACGGCGGCTTCGAACCAGTTGGGCGTCTGGAAGCTCACCACGTCGTCGGGCCGCAGGCCGAGATCGATCAGGGATACCGCCAGCGCTTCGGCGTCTTCGGCGAGCGAGGCGTAAGTGGGACGCGCCGGATCGCCGAGGAAGATCAGGGCGTCCGGATCGCGCATCGCCGCGTCCCGCGCGAGTTCGCCGACGGTGCGGCCTTGCCAGAAATCGTCTTGGGCGTAGCGCCTGTGGTGCGGCGCGGGCGGTTCCAGCCAATCCCAGGGCGCCCTTTGCGTCGCTTTTGCCGCCTTTCTCTCCATGATGTCGTAATAGGCAGGTCCGGACGATATGCTCACCTGTCATTCGCGCCAGCTTGTCCCGCCCCGACAATTCCGGCTCTAAAGACGATAATCGCAGGCGAGGGACAGATGGACCATCTCGATATCGGCGACGTCGCCGAAACGCTTCTCGATTATGTCGAGCAAGGGCGGACTTTCCAGTCCGACCGGATCACGACCGTTCCGGCCGACGCCTATACCGATCCCGATCGCTGGGCGCGGGAGATGGACGTCATCTTCCAGCGCGTGCCGTTGATGCTCGCTTTGTCCTGCGAACTGCCAGAGCCCGGCAGCTACAAGGCGATGGAGGCGATGGGCAAGCCCGTCCTCATCACCCGCGACAAGCAGGGGCGGGCGTACGCCTTCCTGAATGTCTGCGCCCATCGCGGCGCGCCGGTGGTGAGCGAAGGGCATGGCCAGTGCGCGCGCTTCACCTGCCAATATCATAGCTGGACCTATGGGCTCGACGGCAAGCTGCTCGCGGTCGCCGATCGCGAGAAGTTCGGGGATATCGACAAGGCGACGCGTTCGCTGCGCGAGCTTCCCTGCGAGGAGCGGGCGGGGATGATCTTCGCCGTGCTCACGCCGGGGGAGAAGGTGGACTATGATGACTTCTTCGCCGGGATGCTCGACGACTTCGAAGCGTGGGATCTGAAGAACTGGAGCTTTCTCGGTTCACGGGTGATCGAGGGCGCGAACTGGAAAGTCGCCTTCGACGGGTATCTCGAAGGCTATCACTTCGCCTCGCTCCACCCCACCACGATCCATCCCCGCACACCTTCCAACGTCACCTATTACGAAAGCTATGGACCGCATCTGCGGATCGGCTTCCCGCAGGTTTCGATCGCGAAGCTGCGGGATATTCCGCGCGAGGAATGGCGGAATCAGGAGAATAACGGCTTCGATTTCGTGCGGATACTATTTCCCAATGTCTCGGCCTTCCTGGCTCCCGAAATCGCGCAGATCGCCCAGCTCTTCCCCGGCCCGACGCCGGATCGGAACCGGACGGTGCTGCTCTACGTCCGCAAGGATCCGCCCCGCGATGAGGAGGACCGGACCCAGATCGAGGCAATGATCAATTTCCTGCGCGACGTCACTTATGAGGAGGATTATCTGATCGGGCTGGAAATCCAGAAGGGCTTGGCATCGGGCGCGCTCGACAGCATCATTCTGGGCAAGAACGAGCGCGGCAATCAGTTCTTCCACGAAACCGTGCAGTGGTATCTGAACGGCAAGCAGGGCGCGAGGCCGGCGGTCTGATGTTCAAGACACTCACCCTGCTCAAGCGTCGGCCGGACCTTTCGATGGAGGAGTTCGTGCGGCGATACGAAACCGGACACGCCAAACTGGGCGAACGGCTGCTCAAGGGCAGCGCCGTCCGTTACGTGCGCCGCTATCTTCATCCTGTCCCGACCCCGGAGACCGGCGTGGTGGAGGAAGGCGAGCATGATGTCGTCATGGAGATCTGGTATCCGGATCGCGCGACCTGGGAAGCGGTGATGAAGCGGTTTTCCGCGCCCGAGGTGATGGACGAGATCGTCGCCGACGAGGAGACGTTGTTCGATCGCTCCAAGAGCCGCTTCTTTCTCGTCGAGGAGCATGAGACCGCGCTCGATTGATGCGAGCGCGGCCCGCTTTTCAGTGGGCGCTGAAACCTCCGTCGATCACCAGCTCCGATCCGGTCATGAAGCTGGAGGCCGGCGAGCAGAGATAGGCGATGCCGCTCGCGATCTCCTCCGGCTTGCCCCAGCGGCCGAGCGGATGCTGGGCGTCGACGCCCGCCCGCGCCGTTTCTGTGTCCGGCGCCAGGCCGAGTTCCACATAGCGCGCGATGATCTCGTCCATCATGCCCGTCTCGATGCCGCCCGGATGCACCGAGTTGACGCGGATATTATATTTGAGCGCCGCGAACTCGAGCGCGGCGCTCTTCGAGAAGAGCCGGACCGCGCCCTTGCTGGTGCAATAAGCCGCCATGAACGGCGCGCCTCCCAGCCCGCCGATCGAGGACAGGTTGACCACCGAGGCTCCGCCCGGCCGGGTCTTGCCCGCCTCGCGCAGCAGCGGCAGCATCGCCTTCAATGACAGCAGCATCGAATCGACGTTGACCGCCATTTGCTTCCGCCATTGATCGAGGCTGTTCTCCTCGATCGAGCTGATGAGAGCGATCCCGGCGTTGTTGACGAGGCAATCGAGCCGCCCCCAGCGCTGCCGGATGGTTTCGGCGAGCGCGGCCCAGCCGGCTTCGTCGGTTACATCCTGCGCGAGATTCAGCGTGCCGCCGGAGGGAGGGCGAAGATCGGTCGCCACGACTTCCGCGCCCGCCTCGATCAGCGCCTTCACGGTCGCGCCGCCGATGCCGCCGCCCGCGCCCGTCACCAGCGCCACCGCGCCTTCCAGAACTCCGCTCATCATCTGCTCCGATTATTGCGCGGTGTAGCCGCCGTCGATCACCAGCTCCGCGCCGGTCATGTAGCTCGCATCGTCCGAGGCGAGGAAAGCGACCGCCGCCGCGATTTCCTCCGGCCGCGCCATTCGGCCCATCGGCGTCGAGGCGGTGTAGAAGTCGATCGCCGCCGCGTCCGAGCTTTCCATCAGCAACGGCGTCACGACGAATCCGGGATGCACCGAGTTGACGCGGATCGGCAGCTTCGCGGCGGCGAACTCCAGCGCGGTCGATTTGGTGAACAGCCGCACGGCGCCCTTGCTCGCATTGTATGGCGAGACTCCCGGCAGCGCGACCATTCCCATGATCGAGGCCATGTTGATAATGCTCGCGCCGCCGCTGTGATCGCGCCCGGCTTCGGCGAGCAGATCGGCGCAATGCTTGGTGGCGAGGAATACGCCGTCCAGATTGACGCGAAGCGTCCGCCGCCAGGCCTCCAGCGTCAGTTCGCGAACCGGGCCTGTGCCTTCGATCCCGGCATTGGCGACGAGAATATCGAGCCGTCCGAAGCGATCGCGGACCGCCGCCACCGCCGCCCGCCAGTCCGCCTCCTCGCCGACATCGAGGCGGACATAACCGGCCTTCGGCCCGAGCGCGGCGAGCGCCTCGGCCGCGTCCTCCGCCAGATCGGCGAGCATGACCGCCGCGCCTTCCGCCAGAAAGCGCTCGGCGACCGCCCGGCCGATTCCCCGCAGACCTCCGGTGACGAGCGCGACGCGGCCTTCAAGTCGCCTCATACGCCCATCATGCCGGCGGTGGAGCAGCCGTCGATCGAATATTCGGAGCCTGAGATGAAGCACGCCTCGTCGCAGGCGAGGAACGCCACCAGCGCCGCGATCTCCTCCACCTGCGCCATGCGGTTGAGCGGGGCCATGCCCTCATAAGCCGCGCGCGCGGCGGCGGGATCGGCCTGCTTGGCGATGATGTTCTTGATCATGTCCGTCTCGACCACGCCGGGATGAATGCTGTTGGCGCGGATCTTCATGCCCTGATTGGCGCAGTGCATGGCGACCGATTTGGTGAGCGCGATCAGCGCGCCCTTGGTCGTCGAGTAGGCGACGAAATTGCCCATCGGCTTGTAGGCGCTCATCGAGGAATTGACGATGATCGAGCCGACCGGCCCGCCGGGATTGTCCCGCATCAGCCGCACCGCGGCTTGGCAGGTCAGCATCACCCCGGTGAGATTGACGGCGAGGATGCGGTTCCAGCCTTCGATGGAGATGGATTCCACGCTGCCGTCGCCGGCCTCCATGCCGGCATTGGCGAAGGCGATGTCCAGCCGGCCGAAACGCTCCCGGATCAGCGCGGAGAGGGCCTCCCACGCGGCCGGGTCCTCGACCCGGCTCTTGCTGAACAGCGCGCCGGTATCCGCCGTCACGCGCGCGGCCGCGGCCTCGTTGGAGCCGGTGAACACCACCCGCGCCCCTTCCTCCGCGAAGCGACGGACGGTCGCCTCGCCGATGCCGGAGGTGCCGCCCGTCACCAGCGCCACCTTGCCGTCCAGTCTCGCCATGCGCCGCTCCTCCCCAATCTGTCCGATCAGTGCGCCGCGAGCCTGGATTCTGTAAACCTATGCTTTCGACAAGGTGCCCCGCGCGCGCCCGCACGTCATCATGGCCCAGGCTTATTGAACGAGGCGAGCGCCATGACTCTCGAGACATTTTTGGGCCGCAAGCGGATCGAGTTCGATCCGCCGGTGCGGGGCGATCCCATCACCGGCGATCGCTACTGGTCGCCCGAATGGATGCGGGCGGAGTGGGAAAAGCTCTGGACCAAAATCTGGCACATCGGTGCGATGGTCGCCGAGTTCGAGGAGGAGGGTGACTGGGTTCGCCACGATTTCATGAAGGAGTCGGTGCTGATCGTCCGGCAGGCCGACGGCGGCTTCAAGGCGTTCTACAACGCCTGCCGCCATCGCGGGAACCGGCTGGCGCTGCACGAGACGGGCGGCGGATCGACGATCACCTGCTCCTATCACGGCTGGCGATGGGGGCCGGACGGCGTGCTGCGGCACGCGCAGGACGCCGATGACGTGGTGGGCGGCAATCCCTGTGGAAAGGCGAAGCTGGTAGAGCTTCCCTGCGCCGTCTGGGGCGGCATGGTCTGGTTCAGCTTCGATCCGCAGGTGACGCCGCTCCTCGAATGGCTCGCGCCTTTGCCGGACGAACTCGCCGGCTACGGACTCGAGAAGTGGACGCGGGTGATGTGCCTTACCGTGGAGGCCAAGTGCAACTGGAAGGTGATCCGCGATAATTTCAACGAGAGCTATCATCTGCCCACGCTGCATCCGGAACTGGACACCTTCATCAACGATGACTTTCTCGACACCATCTTCGAGATGTTCCCCAACGGGCATAACCGGATGGTGATGAAGGGCGGTCAGCCTTCCGCGCGCGACGCGGCGCTGGCGGCGGGCGTGAAGGGGCCGCTCGACGCCATCCTGAGGGCGTGGGATGTCGAGCCGGAGCTGTTCATCGGCAATGCGAGCCTGGCGCGAGACGCGCTGGCGGACGCCAAGGCGCGGCTGGGCCCGGCGCGCGGCTTTCGCCATTATGCGGGCCTGAATGCCAGCCAGCTCACCGATTTTTATCACTACACCTTGTTCCCGAACGTCACCTTCACGGTTTCGGCGGACGGATATCAGATGCTCCGCACCGAGCCGCACCCGACCGACCCCGAGAAGTGCATCTTCGATCACTGGTTCATCATGCCGCCGGTGGAGGGCATGGACGAAGTGGAGACGCCGATCGGCAATCTGCCCTTCCGCCACGCCGAGCGCGACCGCTTCGTTCATGGCGAACGCTCGACCGGCGCGGTGGCGGATCAGGATCTCTCGGTGGCGGTCAGCCAGCAGCAGGGGCTGCATTCCAGGGGCTATACCGGCGGCCTCCTGACCGGGCAGGAAAAGCGCATCCAGCGTTTCCATGAATTGCTGAACGACATCATCGGGGAATGACGATGGGGGATAAGGAAGAGGCGCGCCCGCCGCGCATAGACTGCGTGCTGGTGGCCGGCGGCAAATATCACGACATTGATTTCGCGCGCCTCGAACTGCTCAAGCTGCTCGCCGAAGATCAGGCGGTGCGGGTGCGGGTGTTCGAGGATTATGAGAATATCGCCGCGATCGAGGCGGCGGACATGCTCATCAGCTATACCTGCGACATCGCGCCCTCTCTGGACGCGCAGGAGGCGCTGAAGAGGTGGCTGGAGCGCGGCGGCCGCTGGTATGCGCTCCACGGCACCAGCTCGATCCTGCGGCTGCTCGACAACGGCCTGTGGGACGCGCCCCGCTGGGCGCCCTTGTTCATGGACCTGCTCGGCAACCAGTTCATCAGCCATCCTCCGATCGAACCCTATCGGGTGACGGCGGCCGATCCGGATCATCCGCTGGTGGCGGGCATCGAGCCGTTCGACACGACCGACGAGCTCTACCATCTGGAAACCCACGGGCCGCTGCATGTCCTGCTCCATACGGAGTGTTCCGGGCCGGGTACGGGTTTCGTCGAGGCCGCCGACGCGCCGGGCACGCACCCCGTCTTCTATATCAAGCGCCACGGCGAGGGCGCGGTGCTTTATCTGACGCTGGGCCACTGCAGGGGGCATTATGATCTCCAGCCGCTCGCCGACTGGTGGCCGACGGTGGATCGCTGCGCCTGGGATCTGCCGGTCTTCTACACGCTGCTGAGGCGGGGGATCGATTGGGCGAAAACGCGCTGACGGGAACCCAAAACCTATCACTTTGGATAAGTGATCTGTTGGAAATATTCATTGCTCACCAAGGGCATGCGGAGTAATTTCTGATCCGGAGAGATCGCTCGACAACGGATCCGGAAAGGACGGTCGCGCATGCTGAAAGTCGAAAATATCACCGCTGTCCGCATTCTCGATGCGGAAGGCGTGCGCCCCGCCGCCGAGGCGTTTCGGCGGATCGTCGAGGAGCTGGGCGATTTCCGGATCGCCGCCTGCCATAATATCGCGGTCAAGGATCTGATGATCGACGCATCCGGCGCGGTGCTCGCCAGCGATGTGTTCGGCTGGACCTATGAGCCGCGCGACCGCTGGTGGCGCGACCCCCGTATCGCGCTCGATTCGCCGCTTCCCGGCGCGTGCCGCTATACGAGCGAGCCGTTTTGGTGCAACGCGAGCGGCATTTACGCCCATCAGGTGAATGCGTTTCTCCAGAAGATGGATCTGACCAATTTCGAGGCGCGCGCGCTCGTCAAGGCGGCGATCGTGGTGCCGGTGCATCTGCCGTTCGGACAGGTCGGCGCGGTGAGCTTTTCCCTGCGTGATCCCGATCGCGACGATCTCAGCGACGAATTCGCCGCGCTCAGCGACGAGCTCGGCATGTATGCGCGCACCTTCATCGCCAGCTATGTGCCGGTGATGTGCCGGGCGCAGCGGCTGCCCGCCGCCTCGCGCCTGTCCAAGCGGGAGGTCGAATGCCTGCGCTGGGCGGCGATCGGCAAGACCGATCAGGAGATCAGCACGATCATCGCGCGTAGCCGGGCGACCGTGCGCTTCCACATCCACAACGCTTCGCTGAAGCTGGACGCGGTGAATCGCAGCCAGACGGTCTTCAAGGCGGCGCAACTCGGCTATATCGGGCTCAATTCCTAGGCTTTGCGCCAGCCCTAGCGTTTTGAAGAGTCCTCTCCGGCAATCCTTTCCGGCTTAGTGGCCGCACCGGCAGCCAAGGGGAGGATGATGACGACAAGGCCGATCGCGCAGGGCGTATGGACCGACGAGCAGCCGCCCCGGCTGATCGGCGGCCGTGATCGCGAGACGGGCCGGATCGTCTTTCCCATGCCGCGGGGAAACGCAGGCGAACACTACGAGCCGATCCCGTTGAGCCGGGAGGGGCGCATCTGGTCCTGGACCGTGCAGCGCTTCCCGCCCAAATCTCCGCCCTACGCCGGGCCGGAGCCGTTCGAGCCCTTCGCGCTGGCTTATGTCGAACTGCCGGGCGAGGTGATCGTGGAGAGCCGCCTCTCCGGTTTCGATTTCGATCAGCTCGAATGCGGCCTTCCGGTGCGGCTGACGACCATCCCCTTCACCGCCGCGCCCGACGGCGCGACCCTTTCCACATACGCTTTCGAGCCGCTGCCATGAGCAAGGCCTGCATCGTCGGCATCGGCATTCACCCGTTCGGGCGCACCGAAGGCATGACCGGCCTCGACATGGGCGTCGCGGCCGTGCGTTCGGCGCTCGCCGACGCGGGCGTCGAGTGGAAGGACGTCCAGTTCGCCTACGGCGGATCGGACAGTTCGGGCAATGCGGACACGATGGTCGCGCGGCTGGGGCTTACCGGCATCCAGTTCATCAACGTCAAGAACGGCTGCGCGACCGGAGGATCGGCGCTGTTCGGCGCGGCGAGCACGATCGCGAGCGGCGAGTTCGATCTCGGCGTCGCGGTGGGCTTCGACAAGCATCCGCGCGGCGCCTTCGATCCCAGGCCCGCCGAGTGGGGCCTGCCGGACTGGTACGGCGAAACGGGCATGATGCTCACCACCCAGTTCTTCGCGACCAAGATCCGGCGCTACATGCACGAGCATGGCGTCACCTCCACGACACTCGGCCGGGTGGCGGAGAAGAGCTTCCGGAACGGCGCGCTCGCCCCTCACGCCTGGAGGCGCGAGCCGGTCGGCCTCAACGAGATTCTCGGCTCGCAGATGCTGAGCGATCCGCTCACCAAATTCATGTTCTGCTCGCCGGCGGAGGGCGCGGTGGCGCTGGTGCTGGCGAGCGAGGCGCGCGCGCGGCGGCTCGGCAAGCCGATGATCCGGCTGGAGGCGGCGGCAATGCGGACCCGCCCGCCCGGCTCCTTCGAGGTGTTCGCGCCCTCGATCGACATCGAACGCGGCGGCTCCGCCACCCGTATCGCCAGCCGCGCAGCCTACGAGAAGGCTGGCGTCGGCCCCGAGGACATAGACGTCGCCCAGATCCAGGACACCGAGGCCGGGGCCGAGATCATGCACATGGCCGAAAACGGCTTCTGCGCGGACGGCGAGCAGGAAGAATGGCTCGCCGAGGGACGGACGCAAATCGGGGGCGAGCTGCCGATCAACACCGACGGCGGCTGCATCGCCTGCGGGGAGCCTATCGGCGCTTCCGGGCTCAGGCAGGTTTATGAAAATGTCGTCCAGCTCCGGGGCGACGGCGGCGCGCGGCAGGTGCCGGGCGATCCGAAGCTCGGATATTCCCATGTTTATGGCGCGCCGGGGATCTCGGCCGTCACCATCCTTTCGAGGTGAGGGCGCAGATATGCAGTTGAGCCGCGAGCAGCTTCTTCAGGCCTATCGCCGCATGGCGACGATCCGCGCCTTCGAGGAACGGCTGCACGACGAGATACAGACCGGCGAGATCGCGGGCTTCACCCATCTCTATTGCGGGCAGGAAGCCGCCGCCGTGGGCGTCTGCGAGCATCTCGACGAGAATGACTATATCGTCTCCACCCACCGCGGCCACGGCCATTGCATCGCCAAGGGCTGCGACGTGAAGGGGATGATGAAGGAGATTTACGGGCGCGCCGACGGCCTGTGCAAGGGCAAGGCGGGCTCGATGCACATAGCGGACGTCTCCATCGGGATGCTGGGCGCGAACGGCATCGTGGGGGCAGGCGCGCCCCAGGCGGTCGGCGCCGCGATCGCCGCCAAGCTGGACGGGAAGGGCGGGGTCGGCATCGCCTTCTCGGGCGACGGCGCCTGCAACCAGGGCACCACCTTCGAGGCGATGAACCTTGCGGTGGTGACGAAGGCGCCGGCGATCTTCGTGTTCGAGAACAACCATTATTCGGAGCATACCGGCGTCGATTACGCGGTCGGCACGGCGGGGGACATCGCCAGCCGCGCCGAGGCTTTCGGCATGAAGGTGTGGCGCGCCAACGGCAGCGATTTCTTCTCGACCTATGATGCGATGCGCGAGCTGCTGGAGCATGTCCGCGGCGGCGGCGGCCCGGCGGCGATCGAGCTCGATACCGAGCGCTTCTACGGCCATTTCGAGGGCGACCCCCAGCGCTATCGGGGCAAGGGTGAAATCGAACGGCTGCGCGCGGAACGCGATTGCCTCAAGGCTTTCCGGCAGCGCGTCACCGAAGCCGGGCTGCTGGAGGGCGAGGATCTCGACCGGATCGACGCGGAAGTCGCCGCGCTGATCGACGAAGCGGTGGACGAGGCGCGCGCCGCCCCGCCGCCCGATCCGGCGAACGTCACCGCCGATGTCTATATCTCCTACTGAGCGGAGCGATCCAGAATGGCTGAAATGATGCTCCGCGATGCGATCGTCTCGACCATAGCCGCCGAGATGGAGCGCGATCCCAACGTCATCATGCTGGGCGAGGATCTCGTCGGCGGCATGGGCACCGCCGGCGGACCCGAGGCGATCGGCGGCATCTGGAGCACGTCGGGCGGCCTGTTCGGCAAGTTCGGCCCGGATCGGGTGATCGACACGCCGATTTCCGAAAGCTCGATCATCGGCGCGGCGGCCGGCGCGGCGCTGGCCGGCAAGCGCCCGATCGCGGAATTGATGTTCGCCGATTTCGTCGGCGTCTGCCTGGACCAGATATGGAATCAGGTCGCCAAGTTCCGTTACATGTTCGGCGGCAAATCGCGCTGCCCGATCACCATCCGGCTCGCCTATGGCGCGGGGCTCAACGCCGCCGCGCAGCATAGCCAGTCCGTCTATGCCCTGATGACGGCGCTGCCCGGCCTCAAGGTGGTGCTGCCCACCACGCCCGCCGACGCCAAGGGTCTGCTCACCCAGGCGATCCGCGACGACGATCCCGTCCTCTTTTTCGAGCACAAGGCGCTCTATGGCGTGAAGGG
>DASSTK010000194.1:0-3052 GCA_035707945.1 Sphingomonas sp. | reverse complement strand
CTTCACCCGCAGCATCTGGCAGGGCGCGCTGGTGGTGGATTTTGCGCTCTATCTGCGCGCGCTCGGCTGGAGCGCGGTGGCGATCAGCATGGTTTTGGCGGGCGCGCTGGCGGCGGGCGCACTGCTCACGATGGTGCTCGGCCCCTTGAGCGACCGCTTCGGGCGGCGGCGCTTCCTGCTCGTCTATGATGCTTTGCAGGGCGCGGCGGCGTTGACCGCCTTCGTCACCGCCTCGCCCGCGCCGCTCGCGATCGCCGCGGTGATCGGCGGCTTCGGGCGGGGCGGCAATGGTTCGGCGGGGCCGTTCGCCCCGGTCGAGCAGGCGTGGCTCGCCCAGTGCGTTCCGGTCGATGAGCGCGGCCATTTCTACAGCCTCAATTCGGCCTGCGGCTTCATCGGCATGGGCGCGGGCGCGGTGATCGCGGCGCTGCCCGGCTGGTTCGCGGGGGTGAACCCGCCGCCCGACGCCTATCACCCCCTGTTCGCAATGACCGCCCTGCTCTCGCTCGTGGCCTTCCTGCTGGTGCTGGCGGGCGAAGACAGCGAAGGCGCACCGCCGCCGCCCACCGCGATCGAGGAGGAAGCGGAGGAGCGCCGCCGCGAGAACCGGCTGCTCGGCCGGCTGGTATTCGCCAATTTCCTGAACGGCGCGGGAATCGGGCTGGTCGGGCCGCTGATCGCCTACTGGTTCGCGCTGCGCTTCGATCGCGGGCCGGGCGCGATCGGGCCGATGATGGCGGCGAGCTTCATCCTCGCCGCCGCCGCCTCGCTCGGCACCGGCTGGCTGTCGCGCCGGATCGGCATCGTGCGCGCGGTGGTGACGGTGCGAGCGGCGGGGCTCGCCATGCTGGTGGCGCTGCCCTTCGCGCCGAGCTTCGGGCTGGCGGCGGTCCTCTATGTCGGGCGCGGCGTGTTCAATCAGGGGACGAGCGGGGCGCGGAGCGCGCTCAACATCGGCATCGTGCGGCCCTCCCGGCGCGGGCTTTCCGCGAGCAGCGCCAACGTCGCCCTCCAGATCCCGCGCGCGGTGGGGCCGGTGGCGGCCGGCATCTGCTTCGACGCCGGCCTGTTCACCGCCCCCTTCCTGATCGCCGCGCTGCTCCAGGCGGGCTATCTGTGGGTCTATGACCGCAGCTTCCGGAACGTGGAGTTGCGGTGAGGCAGCTTAAGCCCTCTCCCGCTTGCGGGAGAGGGAGTCACACCGCCGCCAGCGCCTGATCGAAGTCGGCGATGAGATCGTCCGAGTTCTCCACCCCGATCGAGATGCGGACGAGATTGTCGGTGATGCCGAGTTCCTGCTTGCGCGCGTCGGGGACGGACAGGTGCGTCATCGCCGCCGGGCAGGAGGCGAGCGTCTCGGTGCCGCCGAGGCTGACCGCCAGCTTGGCGATCTTGAGCGCGTCGAGGAAGGCGAAGCTCTCGCGCTCGCCACCCTTGAGATAGAGCGAGAAGGTCGATCCCGCGCCGAGGCAGTGGCGCTGGTAGATGTCCGCCTGCCGCGTGCCTTCCTTGAGGAAGCCGAGATAGCCGACGCTCTCCACCTTGGGATGATCGGCCAGGAAGGCGCAGACCTTCTCGGCGTTCTCGCCGGCCCGCGTCATGCGCAGTTCCAGCGTCTCCAAACTCCGGAGCAACATCCAGGCCGAATGCGGATCGGTGATGGTGCCGATGGTGTTGCGCATCATGCGGATGGGCAGGATGCCCGCCTTGCTGCCGGTGATGCCGCCCGCCACCAGATCGGAATGGCCGCCGGCATATTTGGTGAGGCTGTAAACCACCAGGTCCGCGCCGTGGCGGAGCGGCTGCTGCCAGAGCGGGCCGAGGAAGGTGTTGTCGATCGCGATCGGCGGCTTGTCTTCCCCCAGCAGCCTGTCCCGCACGCGGGCGACCGCCTCGATATCGACCAGCGCGTTGGTCGGGTTGGCGGGGCTTTCGAGGTAGATGAGCGCGACATGACCCTGCGCCTTGGCGCGGGCGACGACGGCCTCGATCTCCTCCTCGGTCGCGCCCGCCGGGAAATCGAGGAAGCTCACCCCGAAGCGGCCGAGGATGCGGCCGATCAGCGTCTCGGTGGCGGCGTACAGCGGCGCGGAGTGGACGATCACGTCGCCGGGCTTGACCAGCGCCAGCAGCAGGGTGGCGATCGCCGACATGCCGGAGGAGAAGGTAAGCGCGGCATCGGCGTCATCCCAGATGCCCAGCCGGTCCTCGAGAATCTCCTGATTGGGGCCGTTGAAGCGCGAATAGACGAGCCCTTCCGCGCCGCCCGGCCGCTTGCCGGTGACGCCCTCGAAGTGGCGCTTGCCGGCCGCCGCGTTCTCGAACACGAAAGTCGAGGTCAGGAAGATCGGCGGCTTCAGCGATCCTTCGGACAGCATCGGATCGAAGGCGTGGCCCATCATCAGGGTGGACGGGCTGAGCCGCCGGTTGCCGATCGCCAGCACGTCGGGCTTGGGGCGGCGGCGCGGGGTGACGCCGCTCAGCGCGGCTTCGGTTTCGGGCTTGGGAGTGTCGGTCATCATATCCTCGTGGGAGTGCCGCGACGCGGCGCCATGCGATGGCCTCTAGACGATCGGAGGGGTTTTTCCGATCCGACAAATCCCTCGCCGGTGATGGATGGCGGCCGTGGACCATCGCCGTCTTCGACGGCGGCCCCTCCACCACGCTTCGCGTGGTCCCCCTCCCCGAGCAAGCTCGGGGAGGATTATATTCCGATCAACGCGATCTGCCGACCGTAGCCCGGCTCTCCCCGGTGGGTGGCGCGGCGGTAGCTGAAGAAGCGCTCCTCATCCGCATAGGTGTCGAGCCCCAGCGCCTCGATGCGGCGCACGCCAGCGTCCGCCAATCGCGAGGCGACATAGGCTTCGATATCGAACTGGTGATGGCCCAGGCGGCCGGCGAGGAAGAAGCGCTCGTTCGCCGGATCGTCGGCGAGGAAGCGGGCGAGGAAGGCGTCGTCCACCTCGTAGCTCGCGCGGCCGATGCAAGGGCCGATCGCGGCGGCGATGCGGGCGCGCTCCGCCCCCAGCCCCTCCATCGCCCCGACGACGGA
>DASSTK010000193.1:0-4526 GCA_035707945.1 Sphingomonas sp. | reverse complement strand
TGATGCCCACGGGGGCGGGCAAGTCGCTCTGCTACCAGCTGCCGGCGGTTGCGCGCCAAGGAATCGCCCTGGTCATCTCGCCGCTGATCGCGCTGATGCACGATCAGGTGCGCTCGGCTGAAGGCTTCGGCATCCGCGCCGCCGCGCTCACCTCGGCGGACGAGGATCGGCACGAGACGATGCGGCGCTTCCGCGAAGGCGCGCTCGATCTCCTCTATGTCGCGCCTGAGCGCGCCTCGGGCGAGGGCTTCCGCAACCTGCTCCGCTCCGCCCCGCTGGCGCTGATCGCGATCGACGAGGCGCATTGCGTCTCCGAATGGGGGCATGATTTCCGGCCCGATTACCGTCTGCTCCGGCCGCTGCTGGAATCCTTCCCGGGCGTGCCGCGACTCGCGCTCACCGCCACGGCGGACGCGCACACCCGCGCCGATATCCTCGCCCAGCTCGGCATTCCCGAGGGCGGGCTGATCGTCTCCGGCTTCGACAGGCCCAATATCCAGTATCGCATCAGCCCGCGCGACGGGCTCGCCAAGCAGATCACGGCTTTTCTCGCCGAACAGGAGGGGGCGGGCATCATCTACGCCCCCACCCGCGACGCGACCGAGCGGCTCGCCGCCCGCATCGCCGCCGACGGGCGGGCGGTGCGCGCCTATCATGCCGGGCTGGACGCCGCCGTGCGCGCGAAGAACCAGCGCGATTTCGTCGAGTCCGAGGATATGGTGATGGTCGCCACCGTCGCCTTCGGCATGGGCATCGACAAGCCTGATGTCCGCTTCGTGGCCCATGCCGGCCTGCCCAAATCGATCGAGGCCTATTATCAGGAAACCGGCCGCGCGGGCCGCGACGGCGAGCCGGCTGTCGCCCAGCTTTTCTGGGGCGCAGAGGATTTCGCGCGCGCCCGGCGGCGGCTGGGCGAGGTGGATGATGCGCGGCTGGAGGGAGAGCGGGCGCGGCTACGCTCGCTGGGCCTGCTGGTCGAGACATCCGAATGCCGCCGCGCCGTGCTGCTCCGCCATTTCGGGGAGCATCCGCCCGAACGCTGCGGCAATTGCGACAACTGCCTCAACCCGCCCGCCGCGATCGACGCCACCACGATCGCGCGGAAGCTGCTCTCCGCCGCTTTCCGCACCGAGATGCGCTTCGGCGTCGGCCATCTGCTCGATGTGCTCGCCGGGCGCGAGACGGAGAAGGTGCTCACCAACAGCCATAACCGCCTCTCCGTGTTCGGCATCGCCGACGAGGAGGAACTGAAGCTGGTCCGCCCCGTGGCGCGCGTGCTGATGGCGCGCGATGCGCTGCGCGTCGATGATTATGGCGGCCTTTCCTTCGGCCCCGCCGCCCGGCCGATCCTGAAGGGGGAGCAATCGGTCGGCGTGGTGCTGCCGCCCAAACGCGAGCGTCGCCGCCGTCGCGATCGGGAGCGGGAGGATCATCCCCACGATCCGCTGTTCGAGGCGCTGCGCGCGATCCGCCGCGATCTGGCCAAGGAACGGGGCGTGCCGCCCTACGTCATCTTCCACGATTCGACATTGCGCGAGATGGCCGGCCTGCACCCCACGACGATGGACGGGCTGGCGCAGGTGAGCGGCGTCGGCCAGGCCAAGCGCGACGCCTATGGGGATGCGTTCCTGAAGGTGCTGCGGGGGTGGAAGGGATAGTCGCCCGCTCGTCCCGTTCGCATTGAGCGAAGTCGAAGTGCGTGCTTCAGGCCGTATCGCTTGCGACACGTCCCTCGACTTCGCTCGGGACGAACGGGATGATAGAGGCGAGGTGGACCGAAGGAGAGACGCCCATGTTCCGCAGGCTCGACGAAACCATCCTGGTCTCCGGCCAGATCGCGCCGGAGGATGTCCCGGCAGCCAAGGCCGAGGGGGTTCGCACCATCGTCAACAACCGGCCAGACGGCGAGCAGCCCGGCCAGCCCGCGGGCGCGGCGATCGAGGCGGCGGCGCAGGCGGCGGGGCTCGGCTATGTCCATATCCCCGTCGACTCTTCGGGGCTGAGCCGGGGCCATGTCGATGCGATGGCGGCCGCGCTGGAGCAGGGGCCGGTGCTCGCCTTCTGCCGATCGGGCACGCGCTCGACCAATTTATGGGCCGCGGCACGCGCGCTCGCCGGGGACGATCCGGCCGGCATCGCCGCCAAGGCCGCCAACGCCGGCTATGACGTTTCGGGGCTGGTGCGGCAGGTGACGGGCGGCTGACGCCCCCCTTGCCATGACCATCCTCGCCCTGTTGATCGGGCTGCCGGCGCTGGCCGGAATCGGCTACACGCTCGCCGCCGCCGCGCTGGTCGGGCGATGGCGGTCGGGGCCGGTGCGCGCGCCGGAGGATGCGCCGGCCGTCACCCTGCTCAAGCCGCTGCACGGGGCAGAGCCGAGGCTGGCCGACAATCTCGCCGGTTTTCTGGCGCAGGATTATCCTGCGCCGATTCGGATGGTCTGCGGCGTCGCCTCTCCCGATGATCCCGCCGCGGCCGCCGTGCCGGGCGAGGCGGAACTGGTGGCGGACGGCCGCCGCCACGGCGCGAACGGCAAGATCGGCAATCTGATCAACATGATCGGCTCCGCGCACCATCCGCTGCTGATCCTTTCGGACAGCGACATCGCGGTGGAGCGGGATTATTGCGCCCGGATCGCGGCCGCGATGGCGGAGCCGGGGGTGGGGGCCGTCACCTGCCTCTATGCCGGGCGCGGCGACGCGGGCGGCTGGTCGCGACTGGCGGCGGCGGGAATTTCGTGGGGCTTCCTGCCGAGCGTGATGGTGGGTCTGGCGACCGGAATGGCCAAGCCCTGCATGGGATCCACCATCGCGCTCACCCGCGACACGCTGGCGGCGATCGGCGGCTTCGGCCGCTTCGCCGATACGCTGGCCGACGATCATGCGATCGGCGCGGCGGTGCGCAGGCTGGGCCTCAAGGTCGCCGTGCCGCCGATGCTCGTCACCCACGGCTGCGCGGAAACCGGCCTCGCCGCGCTCGTCGCCCACGAGTTGCGCTGGAACGCGACGGTGCGCGGCCTCGATCCGGCGGGCTATGCCGGCAGCCTCGTCATCCATCCGCTGCCGCTGGCGCTGATCGCCTGGGGCTTGGGCGGGGGAACGATCGGGGCGATCCTCACCGCCGCCGCGCTGCTCGCCCGCCTCCTCCTCGCGCTTCGCATCGACGCTCTGGCGAAGCGCCGAACCGCCCCGCTCTGGTGGCTGCCGGGGCGCGACATCCTCTCCTTCGGCCTGTTCCTCGCCGCTTTCGGCGTGCGACGCATTGATTGGCGAGGCGCGCGGCTTCATATGGAGCGCGAAGGCCGGATCTCGGCCCGCTCGGAGTTCTGAACCCCATGCTGCGAACCCTGTTTCTCCAGGCCCCTTCCTTCGACGGTTATGACGGCGGCGCCGGCGCGCGCTATCAGATGAAGCGCGAGGTGCGGAGCTTCTGGTATCCCACCTGGCTCGCGCAGCCCGCGGCGATGGTCGAGGGCTCGAAGCTGATCGATGCGCCCGCGCACGATTTGTCATGGGACGATATCGCGCATGAGTTCGACGATCGCGATCTCGTCATCCTCCACACCTCGACGCCGAGCTTCAACCAGGACGTGCGCACCGCCGCCCTCATCAAGGCGCGCAATCCGAACATCCTGATCGGCTTCGTCGGCGCGAAGGTCGCGGTCGAACCTGACAAGAGCCTCGCTGCCTCCGAGCACATCGATTTCGTCGCGCGCGAGGAATATGATTTCACCATCGTAGATATCGCGAACGGCCTGCCGCTGTCCGAGGTCGACGGAATCACCTGGCGCACACCCGGCGGCGAATTCATCCGCAACAAGGATCGCGCGCAGATCGAGGACATGGACGTGCTGCCCATGGTGTCGCCGGTCTACAAGCGCGACCTCGACACCTCGAAATATTACGGCGGCTATCAGCGCCACCCTTATATTTCCTTCTACACCGGGCGCGGCTGCAAGAGCCGCTGCACCTTCTGCCTGTGGCCGCAGACGATCAGCGGGCACCGCTATCGCCACCGCACCGTCCCCAAGGTGATCGAGGAGGTGAAATACATCCTCAAGGAAATGCCCGAGGTAAAGGAGATCTTCTTCGACGACGATACGCTCGCCGATGCGCACGATTTCGTTGTCGAGCTTTCGGGGGAGCTTGCCAAGCTGGGTTTCGGCAAGAAAGGCTTCGATGTCACCTGGGGCTGCAACGCCAAGGCCAATGTGCCGCAACCCGTGCTCAAGGCGATGAAAGAAGGCGGCTGCCGCGTGCTGCTGGTCGGCTACGAGAGCGGCAACCAGAAGATCCTGCACAATATCAAGAAGGGCCTGCGCATCGATGTCGCGCGGCAGTTCACCAAGGACGCCCATGCGCTCGGCCTGACCATCCACGGCACCTTCATCCTGGGTCTCCCCGGCGAGACGCTGGAGACGATCGAGGAGACGATCCGCTATGCGATCGAGATCAACCCGCACACCATCCAGGTGAGCCTCGCCGCGCCCTATCCGGGGACGTTCCTCTACAATCAGGCGGTGGAGA
>DASSTK010000192.1:0-3035 GCA_035707945.1 Sphingomonas sp. | reverse complement strand
CCAAGATCAACTCCGGCGACCTGGTCTCGATCGCCGAAGTGACCCGCGACTTGTTCCGCCCCGAGGATCAGCCCGAGCAGAGCTATTCCGAACGGCAGATCTTCGAGGCCGCCTCGAGCCGGCTCGCCCGCGAGCTCGCCGCGATGGAGCAGACCGACGAGCCCAAGGCGCAGGCCAAGATCCTCGACATCCTGCGCGAACATGCGAGCCTCCACGCCAAGTAAGACGGGCTCTCATCGAATACGGAAAGGGCGGCCGATGAGCCGCCCTTTTCTTTTCCCCTCTCTCCCTCGGGGGAGGGGGGTTGAGGGCAAGTTGTGCTGCTCGCCGGGCGATGACATGCAAGCCCTCTTGCACGGCCCCTCCGAAGGTGTATTGTATTAGCAATACAGTGGAGGCCCGCCGATGCGCTTCGTTCTTCCCGTCCTTACCCTCGCCGCCGCAGCGATCGCCGTCACCCCGGTCAGCGCCGCGACCCGCGACTGGCCCGCGCGCGGCTTCGATCAGGTCGATCTGCAGGCGGTGGCAGACGTCTCGGTTCGTCAGGGGCCGGGCTTCTCCGTCCATGCCGAGGGCGATCCGGACATGCTGGCCCGGCTGCGCATCACTGTCGATCACGGCCGGCTCGTCATCGGTTGGACCCATGAGCATATCCCGCTCCGCCGCGAGCATCATCTCCACATCGCCGTCACCATGCCCCAGATCGCCGGCGTGGCGCTGGGCGGGGCGGGGAACATCACCGTCGATCCGGTCCGCAGCCCCGCCTTCACTGCCGATCTCGGCGGCGCGGGCAATATCCGGGTCAACGGCCTGCGCGCCGATCGCGTCCGCCTGAACGTCGGCGGCACGGGCGAGATCAGCGTCAGCGGGGCGGCGCGCGTGGTGGACGAGCGTGTCTCGGGCGTCGGCTCGATCGAGGCGGGCGGGCTCGCCGCGCGCGGCGGCCGCGTCTCCATGTCGGGCGCCGGCCATGTCCGCACCCGCATCGACGGGCCCGTGGACGTCACGCTGTCGGGGCTTGGCAGCGTCGCGATCGACGGGCATCCCACATGCTCGATCCACAAGTCCGGCCTCGGCAGCGTCCGCTGCGGCTGAGCCGTGTCCGCCTGAAGGAGACCGCCATGTTCCGCCCCGCGATGCTTTCGGTTCTCGCGCTCGCCGTCTGCACGGCCTGCACCGGCTCGGCCCACAGCGCGACGCGCGGCTATACCGTCACCGATTTCAGCAAGCTGCGCGTCGAAGGGCCGTTCGACGTGCGCGTGCATGTCGGCGCGCCGACCTCCGCCCGCGCGACGGGCCCGAGCGACGCGCTCGATCGGCTGGAGGTGACGGTCAGCGATGACACGCTGGTGATCCGGCCGAAGCATGACGGCTGGGGCGGCTGGCCGGGCATGAACCAGGGCCGGGTGGCGATCGACGTCGGCGCGCGCAGCCTCTCGGCGGCGGCGCTCGCCGGATCGGGCGACGTGACGGTGGACAGGGTGAAGGGCGATACGCTCTCGCTCACGCTCGCCGGTTCGGGAGACCTTTCGGTCGGCGCGGCGGACGTGACGCAACTCACCGCCAACGCCACCGGATCGGGCGATCTCACCGTCTCCGGCCGCGCCCGGCAGGGCCGCTTCATGCTCACCGGATCGGGCGACGTGCACGGCGGCAAGCTGAATGTCGACGACGCCAGCGTGCAGCTGATCGGATCGGGGGACATCACGGTCGGCGCGCAGCACACCGCCAAGATCGATCTCGCCGGATCGGGCGACATCACCATCGCCGGCCCCGCCAACTGCGCCATCACCCGCTCCGGCTCCGGCGACGTCACCTGCGCACATCAAAGCGCGGGCATGGAGGATGAGTAAACAGAGCCCTCCCCTTCAGGGGAGCGTTGGGGTTGGGGCTGTCTGTTGAGGAAGGAACTTCCTCACACGCCCCACCCCCTGCTCCTCCCCTGAAGGGGAGGGGGAAGCCTGTTCTAAATCAACGCCAGCGCAGCCAGCTCCGCCGCCAATGCGCCGGGGAGAGCGGCGATGCCGTCCGCCTCCTCGCCGCCGAGATCGGCAGGCGCATCGGCGTGGGGCAGATAGCGCCAGCCCTGGTGCGCGCGCTTCGGCCGGGCGCGGACCGGGACCAGCTCGGCCGAAAGGATGATCCGGCAGCGCTTCCCGTCCTCCTCCTCGGCGAAGGCCAGGATCGCCTGCCGCGCCACCAGCCGGTGCCTGATGATCCAGTAGAGCGACCCGCCGATCAGCTCCGCTTCGCGCCTGGGCCGGAAGCGGGTGGTGATGAACGTCGCATCCCCGCTCGCCCGCGCCGCCAGCCGCGCGCGCAACGCATCGACCTCCGCGCAACCGACCGCGACCTTGGTGAGATGAAGGGGCATCGAGCCCCCGAAATGGGCGCACCCGCTTGAGTCGGCAAGGCGGCGGACAGGTTGGAGCCCACCGGCCTAGCGCTTCACCGTCTCCTGCGCCGAAACCGCCTGCCAGCGGCCGTCCGCGAACAGGAACATATCCGTGAACCGCACCGCGCCGCGGCCTTGCGTGTTGAGGCCGCGCACCAGCCCCGTCTTGCCGAACAGGCGCGCGTCTAGATCGCTGAGGGTGAGCCTGCCGCCCGTCCGGCGGGGAAGCGCCGCCAGCACCTCGGCGCGATCGTGGAGCTTGCCGTTCCAGGCGGTATCCACGAAACCGGGCGCGAGACGGCAGGCGAGCGCGGCGGCATCGCGCGTCTCCAGCGCCCGCACCCAATCGGCCTCCGCCTTGAGCAGTCCGGCCCGGGTGGGCGGATCGACTGGGCAGGGCGCCGCCGCCATCAGCAGGCCGAGCAGCAGCGCGCTCATTTCGCCTGGTCGGGATGCAACTGCTCGCTCAGGAAGCGCACCGTGGCGGTGTCCGCCTTCAGCCAGCTCGCATGGCGCAGGAAGCCGTGGATCTCGTCGGGCAGCACCATCTCCTCGAACGGCACATCATGCCGCCGCAGGCGGACGGCGAGGTCGACCGTCTGGTGGAATTGAACATTGCGGTCGTCGTCGCCCTGGATCA
>DASSTK010000191.1:0-10104 GCA_035707945.1 Sphingomonas sp. | reverse complement strand
ATAGAGCAGCACGGTAAGACCGAGCGTGGCGATCGCCACCATCAGCGTGGCGAAGCGACGCGCGAGCACATAATCGAGCCCGCGCTCGTAATGGCGCTCCACCCAGGCGAAAGTCTCGGCCGCCTTGATCGAGACGCGGCTCGATCGGTGATCCTCCGGCCGCTGGAGCCAGCGCGCCGAGAGCATCGGCGTGAGCGTCAGCGAGACGACCGCCGAGATCAGGATGGTGATCGCCAGCGTCACCGCGAACTCGCGGAACAGGCGGCCGACGATATCGCCCATGAACAAAAGCGGGATCAGCACCGCGATCAGCGAGACGGTGAGCGAGATGATGGTGAAGCCGATCTCGCCCGCGCCCTTCAGCGCCGCCTCGAACGGCCGCATCCCCTCCTCGATATGGCGCTGGATATTCTCGATCATCACGATCGCGTCGTCGACGACGAAGCCGGTCGCGATCGTCAGCGCCATGAGCGACAGATTGTTGAGGCTGTAGCCTAGGAGATACATCACCCCGAAGGTGCCGATCAGCGAGATCGGCACCGCCAGCCCCGCCACCAGGGTCGCGCGGGCGGAGTGCAGGAAGAAATAGATCACCAGCACGACCAGCACGACCGCCAGCACCAGCTCGAACTCGACATCGTTGACGGATGCTCGGATGCCGGTGGTGCGGTCCGCCAGCACCGTCGCCTTGAGCCCGGCGGGCAGGCTGTTGATGAGGGTAGGCAACTGCGCCTTGATCGCGTCGGTGGTCTGGATCACATTCGCGCCGGGCTGGCGCTGCACGTCGAGGATGATCGCCGGCGTGTCGTCGGCAAGCGCGCCCAAGCGGCTGTTCTCCGCCCCTTCCACCACCTGCGCCACGTCGCTCAGCCGCACCGGCGCGCCGTTGCGATAGGAGATGATGAGCGACTTGTAATCGTCGACCGTCTCGAGCTGGTCGTTGGCGTTGATCTGGTAGGATCGGTTCGGCCCGTCGAAGCTGCCCTTGGCGGAATTGGCGTTGGCGTTGTCGATCGCGGTGCGGACCTGCGCGAGCGAAAGCCCGTAGCTCGCGAGCTTCTGCGTGTCGGCGCGGATGCGCATCGCCGGCTTCTCGCCGCCCTTGAGGCTGACGAGGCCGACGCCCGAAATCTGGCTGATCTTCTGCGCCAGCCGCGTATCGACCAGCGATTGCACCTGGGTCAGCGGCATGGTGTCGGAGGTGACGGCGATCGTCAGGATCGGCGCGTCGGCGGGGTTGACCTTGGCATAGACCGGGGGTGCGGGAAGATCGGCCGGCAGCAGCGCGTCCGCCGCGTTGATCGCCGCCTGCACCTCCTGCTCGGCGACGTCGAGGCTGCCGTTCAGGTTGAACTGGAGAGTGATGACCGAAGCGCCCGCCGAGCTGGTCGAGGCCATGCGCGACAGGCCCGCCATCTCGCCGAACTGGCGCTCCAGCGGAGCCGTCACCGTCTGACTCATGACGTCCGGGCTCCCGCCCGGATAGAGGGTCGTCACCTCGATGGTGGGATAATCCACCTCGGGCAGCGCCGAGAGCGAGAGCAGGTGGAACCCCACCGCGCCCGCCAGCACGATCGCCGCCATGAACAGGGCGGTGGCGACCGGCCTCAGGATGAAGATGCGCGACGGGCTCATGCCGTTCCCGACGCGTAACCAAGCCCCCCGTTCGTGCCGAGCGTAGTCGAAGCACATGATCCGGGCGAAGCGCTTGGAGCACGTCCCTCGACTTCGCTCGGGACGAACGGAGTCTGATTATTCAAAGGTATCACGTTTCAGCCGCCCTGCGCCTGACCGCTCCGGCCGTTCCCGCCGCCGCTCCGGCTGTTTCCGCCGGCCTGGGCATTGCCTGCCGCCTGACCGTTACCGCCGCCGTGATGACGCCGCCAGTTGCCGCGGCCGCCATGCTGGCCGTTCCGCCCCCGGCCGCGGCTGAAGCCGTAGCCGCCCTCCGGCACCTTGTCGCCGGGCAGGCGCACGGTCGCGCCGTCGCTCAGCCGGTCGCCGCCGGCGGTGACGACGGTGTCGCCAACCTTCAGCCCGCTCACGATCTGCACCTGATTGGCGTTGGCGATGCCGGTCACGACCTTGCGCTCGCTGACGGTGCGATCGGGATTGAGCAGCCAGACATAGGCGCCGTCCTGCCCGGTCCTGACCGCCGACGGCGGCACCACGATCGCGTCATGGACGGTATCGACCGTCAGGCGGATATTGACGAACTGGCTGGGATAAAGCTGGAAGGCGGCGTTGGCGAAGCGCGCCTTGCCCTTGATGGTGCCGGTGGCGGTGTCGACCTGGTTGTCCAGCGTCGAGAAGCGGCCGGTGTCGAGGACGTTCGTTCGCGTCGCGTCCAGCGCCGCCGCCGGAATTTCCGCGCCCTGCGCCACGCGCTTCTCGATCGCGGGGGCCTGCTCCTGCGGGATCGCGAACTCCACGTCGATCGGCTGGAGGGTGGTGACGACCGCAACCCCGGTGGCGTCCCCCGCGCCGACATAATTGCCGACATCCACCACCTTGAGGCCGATCCGCCCCGCCACCGGCGAGACGATGCGGGTATAGCCGAGATTGATCTTCGCCTGATCGACCTGCCCCTTGTCGACCTTGATCGTCCCTTCGAGCTGCTGGACCAGCGCGGCCTGGGTGTCGCGATCCTGCCGCGCGATCGAATCCTGGCTGAGGAGCAGATTGTAGCGCTGCAGCGTGAGTCGCGCATTGGCGAGCTGCGCCTCATCGCGGGTCAGCGCGCCCTGCGCCTGAAGCAGGGCGGCCTGATAGGGACGCGGATCGATGACGACGATCGGCTGACCCTTCTTCACCATCTGGCCTTCGCGGAACAGGATCTGCGTGATCGTGCCCGATACCTGCGGGCGCACGGTGACGGTCGCCGCCGGAGTGACGGTGCCGAGCGCCTCCAGCGTCACCGGCAGATCGGCGTTCGTCGCCTTGGCGGTGCCGACCGTGGCGGGCGCGTTCAGCCGCCCGCCATAGCGCCCCCGGCCGCCCGAGCTGGACGAGCGATGGCCCAGCCAGATCGCGATCAGGATCAGCAGCACGACGCCGCAGATCCCCAATATCCAGCTCAGCCGACGCCCGCGCGGGCTCATCCCTCGCCGCGGCGGAATCGCTTCGTCTTCGGGAGGGTAAGCGGCGATGGGCTCCTCGCCCGGGGGCGGGGGACTGTCCTGGCTCATGCGGTTCCGTTCTCGATCGAAGCCGCGCCCGTAAAGGCGATCGGATGCTGGATTATGTCAGCGATGCAACGCTCGCGTCTGCAACAATAATTTTCGTTGGGCGACACTCTCAGCGGCGCAGGCAAAGCACCATCGCCTCGATCGCCAGCTTGGTCTCGTCGACCGAGTTCACCGCGATGCAGTCCACCCCCGCCTTGTCCCTCACCGGATAGTCGTTGCCGCCGGGATAGATGGCGTCGCCGACGAAGATCATCTCCGCTCTGGCCACGCCCGAGGCTTCGGCGAGCTTCCCGACGCCATAGGCCTTGTCCACGCCCTTGCGGGTGATGTCGATCGAGGTCGATCCGCCGATGTTCACCGAAAGATCGGGCAGCTCGGCGGAGGCCGCCTGCTGCATCGCCTCGCGCTTGCGGCGATCGGGATCGAACGCCTTCTTGGCGTCGAGCGGGGCCTGCTGGCCGAGCGCGGAAAGGGTGATCTGGCTGCCGCGATCCTCGATCCGCTCGCCCCATTGCCGTTCCTTGTCCAGACCGACCGCCTTCACCGCCTTGTCGAGCGCGGCCAGCACGCGTTCGCGCTCCTCGTCCGAGAAGTTCTCGGCGTAAGCACAGCGCCATTCGTCGTTGCGGTGGCGATATAGCTTGGCGCCGGATGTCGGCATGATGAACAGCCGGTCGCGATCGGCGCTTTCGGGCAGCCGGTCCACCACCTGCGCCTTGAATTGCGGCCAGTCCCCGCCCGAAATCACGCACACGTCGGCGACGCGGGTGAGCGCCGCCAGCCGCTCCGCCATCTCCCCGTCGATCGCCTGCTTGCTCTCCGCCAGCGTGCCGTCGAGATCGAACGCCACCAGTCGCTTCATGCCGTCCCTTTCAGTCGCGATAGCCGGGGTCGATCCGGTCGAGCTTGCGCAGCAGCGCGGGCCAGGCGAGCAGGTCCGCCGCCATCCTCGTCGATTGCGCGGGCGTCTGGCGCGCCACTTTCTCGGGCGCGCCCTGCGGCGGCGCGTTGAGCCGATCGCGCCCGGCGGCGAGCATATGGACCTGCGCCTGGCAGGCGCGCTCGAGGAAATACATCCGCAGATACGCCTGCCCCACCGTCTCGCCCACCGTCAGCGTGCCGTGGTTGCGCAGGATCATCAGACTGTGATCGCCGAGATCGGCGATCAGCCGCTCGCGCTCCCCGGTGTCCGTCGCGATGCCCTCATAGTCGTGATAGGCGAGGTCGTGCCCCGCGATCATCGCGGTCTGGGTGTGCGGCAACAGCCCCTCGGTCATCGCCGAGACCGCCTGGCCGCAGGGCGTGTGGAGGTGCAGCACCGCCTTCGCGTCCTCGCGCGCCATATGGATCGCGGAGTGGATGACGAATCCGGCCTCGTTGACCAGCGCCGGCCCGTCCACGGGCTTCCCCGCCATGTCGATCTTGATGAGCGAGGAGGCGGTGATCTCCTCGAACATCAGATGATAGGGGTTGATGAGGAAATGATGCTCCGGCCCCGGCACGCGGGCGGAAAGATGGGTGAAGATCAGATCGTCCCAGCCGTTCAGCGCCACCAGCCGATAGGCGGCGGCGAGATCGACCCGGACCGCCCATTCCGCCTCCGACACCGATGCCCTCGAAACGCCCGCCGTCGCCATCCGGACCTCCTGCCGTTCAGCCCCGCGGGGCTGAGCATGGCACAAGGAAACCCCGGGTGGGAAGCGACGGCGCGCGCCGGGTCCGTTAAATCACCCCATAAGCCAGCATCGCATCGGCGACCTTCTTGAAGCCGGCGATGTTCGCGCCCTTCACATAATCCACATAGTCATCGGAGACGCGGCCGTAGGTGAGGCATTTGTCGTGGATGCCCTGCATGATGTCGAGCAGGAGTTGCTGAAGCTCGGATTCCTTCCAGGAGCGGCGTTCCGAGTTCTGGCTCATCTCCAGCCCCGAGACGGCGACGCCGCCGGCGTTGGCGGCCTTGCCGGGCGCGTAGAGCAGCTTCGCCTCGCGGAAGACGTGCACGCCCTCCAGATTGGTCGGCATGTTCGCGCCTTCGGAGACGGCGGCGCAGCCGTTGCTGACCAGCATCCGCGCATCGTCGCCCAGCAGCTCGTTCTGGGTGGCGCAGGGCAGCGCGACGTCGCACGGCACGCTCCACGGAGTCTTGCCCTCGACGAAGCGGGCGCCCCCGAACTCGTCCGCGTAATCCGAAATGCGGCCGCGGCGGCGCGTCTTGTGCGCCTTCACCCAATCGATCTTCTCCTGGGTGATGCCGTCGGGATCGTGGATGAAACCGCCCGAATCGGACAGCGTCACCACGTTGCCGCCCAACTGCACGACCTTCTCCGCCGCGTGCGTCGCGACATTGCCGGAGCCCGAGATCACCGCCGTCTTGCCGGTGAGATCCTGCCCCTTCGTCTTCAGCATCTCGGCGAGGAAATAGACCGCGCCGTAGCCGGTCGCCTCCGGCCGGATCAGCGATCCGCCGAACTCCAGCCCCTTGCCGGTCAGCACGCCGGTGAACTGGTTGGTGATCCGCTTGTACTGGCCGAACATATAGCCGATCTCGCGGCCGCCGACGCCGATGTCGCCCGCCGGCACGTCCACGTCCGCCCCGACATGGCGGTAAAGCTCGGTCATGAAGCTCTGGCAGAAGCGCATCACCTCATGATCGCTCTTGCCCTTGGGATTGAAGTTGGAGCCGCCCTTGCCGCCGCCCATCGGCAGCCCGGTCAGCGCGTTCTTGAAGGTCTGCTCGAACGCCAGGAACTTGAGCACGCTTTCGTTGACCGAGGGGTGGAAGCGCAGGCCGCCCTTGTAGGGGCCGATCGAATTGTTGTTCTGCACCCGCCAGCCGCGCTGGACGCGGATATTGCGGTTGTCATCCTCCCAGCACACGCGGAAGGAGATGATCCGGTCCGGCTCCGCGATGCGGCGGAGGATCTGGTAATGGTGATATTCCTCCTTGTCCTTGATGAAATCGAAGATGTCGGTGGCGACTTCCTGCACCGCCTGGACGAACTCGGGCTGACCCGGATTACGCTTCTTCACGCCTTCGATGAAACGCGACAGATCGACATGATCACTGATAGCCATGCGTCGTCTCCCCCTGATGACGCCGGCGGGCTTGCCCCTCCGCCGGAGTCGCGGTTGGTTAACATAACAATATTCGTGAAGTTGCGGCAGAGGGATGCACGGGGCTCTTTCCGTTCGTCCTGATGTGGGGCATGATCCGCATCGCGATCTGGGGAGATCGCGCCAAATGGGGGGCGGAACGATGACCAAGGCGTCCGATCTGTTCGTCGAGTGCCTGGAGCGCGAAGGCTGCGAATATGTCTTCGGGGTTCCCGGCGAGGAGAATCTGGACTTTCTCGACTCGCTCAGCCGATCGAAGCGGATCAGGCTGATCCTGACCCGGCACGAGCAGGGCGCGGGCTTCATGGCCGCCACCTACGGCCGCCATACCGGCAGGACGGGGGTGTGCCTCTCGACGCTGGGGCCGGGCGCGACCAACCTCGTCACCGCCGCCGCCTACGCCCAGCTCGGCGGGATGCCGATCCTGATGATCACCGGGCAGAAGCCGATCAAGAAATCCAAGCAGGGCCGCTTCCAGATCCTCGACGTCGTATCGATGATGGGGCCGATCACCAAATACACCCACCAGCTCGCGTCCGCCGACAACATCCCGAGCCGGATACGCGAATCCTTCCGGCTGGCCGAGGAGGAGAAGCCGGGAGCGACCCACCTCGAGTTCCCCGAGGATGTCGCCGACGAGGAGACGGACAGCCGACCGCTCGCGCCCAGCCTGGCGCGCCGCCCCTCGGCGGAGGAGAAGGCGGTGCGCGCGGCGGTCAAGAAGATCGAGGCGGCCAAATCCCCCATCCTGGTGATCGGCGCGGGCGGCAACCGCAAGCTGACCGGGCGGATGCTGCTCCAGCTCGTCGAGAAGACCGGCATCCCCTTCGTCACCACCCAGCTCGGCAAGGGGGTGATCGACGAATGCCATCCCCGCTTCGTGGGTTGCGCGGCGCTGTCGGCGGGCGATTTCGTCCACCGCGCGATCGAAGCGGCGGACCTGATCGTCAATGTCGGCCATGACGTGATCGAGAAGCCGCCCTTCTTCATGAAGCCGGGCGGCGCCGAGGTGATCCACGTCTCGACCCGATCGGCCGAGGTCGATCCCGTCTATTTCCCGCAGGTGGAGGTGATCGGCGACATCGCCAACGCCATCTGGCAGATCAAGAACGACATCGTGCCGCAGCCGGGCTGGAGCTTCGACCGGATGTTGGCCGCTCACCAGGCGGAGGTGGCGCACACCGCTTCGCTCGACAAGGACGAGCGCTTTCCGATCTATCCGCCCACTCTGGTCCGCGCGATCCGCGAGGCGCTGCCTGCGGACGGCATCATCTGCCTCGACAACGGCGTCTATAAAATCTGGTTCGCGCGCAACTATCGCGCGCGCCAGCAGAACACCGTGCTGCTCGACAATGCGCTGGCGACGATGGGGGCGGGCCTGCCTTCGGCGATGGCGTCCGCGATGGTCTATCCCGATCGCAAGGTGATCGCGGTGTGCGGCGACGGCGGCTTCATGATGAACAGCCAGGAGCTGGAGACGGCGGTGCGCCTCAGGCTCAACCTGACCGTGCTGATCCTGAACGACGCGAGCTACGGCATGATCCGCTGGAAGCAGGCCAATATGGGCTTCAAGGATTGGGGGCTGACCTACGGCAACCCCGATTTCGTCAAATATGCCGAAAGCTACGGCGCGCACGGGCATCGGGTGGAAAGCGCTGCGGCGCTGCCGGGCCTGCTCGCCGAATGCCTCGGCGCGAAGGGCGTGCATGTGATCGACTGCCCGATCGACTATTCGGATAATGACCGCATCCTCAACAAGGAGATCAAGCAGCTTTCGGCTGCGTTGTGATCCGTTCGGCTCTCCCCGTTCGCCCTGAGGAGGGGCTGAGCCTGTCGAAGCCCCGTCTCGAAGGGCATCCTTCACCCAAGCCCTTCGAGACGCCATTTCGACTTCGCTCAACGGCTCCTCAGGGCGAACGGAAGCGGATGTCATGAAGCTCCAGCAATCCTACCCCCTCTATCTCGCCAACCGGCCCGAGCAGCCCAACACGGACCTGGCCGTCACCGACAAGTTCACCGGGGAGGTGGCGACGCGCACCGCGCTGGCGGACGCCAAGACGATCGACGCGGGCATCGCCGCGGCGGTGGAGGCGGCCGAGCCGATGGCGCGGATGGCGGCCTATGAGCGGCAGGCGGTGCTCGATCATTGCGTCCGCCGCTTCACCGAGCGCGCCGAGGAGCTGGCGCAGGCGCTCCGCATCGAGGCGGGCAAGCCGATCCGCGACAGCCGGGGCGAGGTTTCGCGCCTGATCGACACCTTCCGCATCGCCGCCGAGGAATCGACGCGGATGACGGGCGAGGTGCAGACGCTGGACATCTCGCCCCGCGCGCGCGGCTATCGCGGCATGTGGAAGCGGGTGCCGATCGGCCCCTGCTCCTTCATCTCGCCCTTCAATTTCCCGCTCAATCTCGCCGCGCACAAGGTCGCTCCCGCGATCGCGGTGGGGTGCCCCTTCGTGCTCAAGCCCGCCAGCCGCACGCCCTTGGGCGCGCTCATCATGGGCGAGGTGCTGGCCGAGACGGATCTGCCGAAGGGCGCCTTCTCGATCCTGCCCGCGCACCGCGACGGGGCGGACCTGTTCACCACCGACGATCGGCTGAAATTGCTCTCCTTCACCGGATCGCCCTCGGTCGGCTGGGAGCTGAAGGCCAGGGCGGGCCGCAAGAAGGTGGTGCTGGAGCTCGGCGGCAACGCGGCGGTGGTGATCGACCGCGACGCCGATCTGGAGGACGCGGTGGAGCGCACCGCCTTCGGCGCCTTCTACCAATCCGGCCAATCCTGCATCGGCGTGCAGCGCATCCTCGTCCACGCCGACGTCTATGACCGTTTCCGCGAAATGTTCGTGGCCAAGACGAAAACGCTGATCGCCGGCGATCCGCGCGAGGAGAGCACCTTCGTCGGCCCGATGATCGACGTTAAGGAGGCGAGCAGGCTCGACGACTGGATCGGGGAGGCGCGGGCGAAAGGCGCGCGGCTGCTGTGCGGCGGCAAGCGCGACGGCGCGATGCTGGAGCCGACCCTGCTGGAGGACGTGCCGGCCGACTCCAGCCTGAACCGCGAGGAAGCGTTCGGCCCGGTCGCCTTCTTCCAGCGCTTCACGCATTGGGACGAGGCGCTCGCCATCGTCAACGACAGCAAGTTCGGCCTCCAGGCGGGCATCTTCACCCGCGACATCTTCCAGGTGCTCGACGCCTGGGACGGACTCGACGTCGGCGGCGTGATCGTCAACGACGTGCCGAGCTACCGGGTGGACAACATGCCTTACGGGGGCGTGAAGGATTCCGGCCTCGGCCGCGAAGGCGTCCGCTTCGCGATGGAGGACATGACCGAGATCCGCAATCTGGTGATCCGGCGGAAGGGCTGAGCCTCATCGCTTCCTCTCCCTCAGGGAGAGGGGCTCTCGCTTTATTTTCCCGTCCCGAATCGGGCCGCTCTGTTGACAAGTTGGATTTCCGGCGGGAACATGCCCGCTGGCTTCCGCCGGTGGGGATCGGCGGCTGCCGCGCAGGAACGGGGGCGATCTGTGCTGGGGGGCGCCGGGATCGACAGAAGGTGGCAGGCGGCCCTGATCGGGCTCGCCGTTCTGCTGCTTGTCGCGATCGCCTTCGCCCGCGCCACGCCGGGCTCCTCCACCGCCCCCGCTTCACCGGACACCGAAGTCCATATGGGCGTCGCTTCCTGCGCGGGTTCGACCTGCCACGGGCGGGGCGAGCCGACCGGCGCGGTGGTGCGGCAGGACGAGCTGCGCATCTGGCAGGACGATTCCTCGCCGGCCGGCGCGCACAGCCGCGCCTGGCG
>DASSTK010000190.1:0-2774 GCA_035707945.1 Sphingomonas sp. | reverse complement strand
GCCCCAGATGCGCAGCTTGCCGGCATTGAGCACAGGGAAGGAGCCGTTGGCCCCGACGCCGGTGGTGCCGCCGCCGACGCGCGCCTGGAAGTTGCGATAATCCGAATAGAAGACGTCGCCGGAAAGGTGGATGCGGCCGTTCAGGAAATCGCCCTTGGCGCCCGCTTCGTAGGTCCACACCGTCTCGGGCTTGAAATAGGGGACGATGACGGCCTTGCCGTCGACGATCTGGGTCACATCGGCGATGCTGTTGACGCGGCCGTTGAAGCCGCCCGATTTGAAGCCTCGCGCCGCCGAGACATAGAGCAGGGTGTCGCGCGTCGGCTTGTAGGAGAGCGCAACCGAAGGCGTCCACGCATCGAAGGTCACGCTGTCGTCGCCGTTATAGGGCGCGGGCAGATTGCCGGGGAAGGCGAAGCTGCCGTCCAGCGGCGGGAAAGCGTTCGAATGGGTGGTGGTCAGCCGGTTATAATGCTTCGTTTCGCGTGTGTAGCGCAGACCCGCCGTCACGGACAGGCGATCGGTCAGATCATAGGTGAGCTGGCCGAAGGCGGCGTAGCTGTCTGTCTTCTGGTCGTCGTCGATATAGCGGATGAAATCCAGCGGTTTGCCCTGGAACCTGAGATAATCGTCGGCATAGGCTTCCTGATGCGAAGCGACATCCTCGTGCAGATAATAGAGGCCGAACACGCCCTTCAGCCGGTCCGAATTATATTTGAGCTGCAATTCCTGGCTGATCTGATGCTGACGCTCGCCGACATACACGTCGCCCAGTTGATACTGGGTGCCGTCGATGTCGATGTAGGAATCGGAGATGAGGTGGCGATAGGCGGTGATCGAGGTGAGCGTGAAGGCGTCGCTCAGCTCGTAGTTGATCGTGCCTTCCACGCCCCAATGATCGAGCTTCTGGCCGTGACCGGGGGTGAAGCCGGTCGAGGCTTTATAGTCATAGGGGCCGTAGGGGTAGGGCGGTGAGAGCACCGTGATCGGGCTCGTGCCGGCCGGCGGAAGCAGATCGACCGCGATCAACGGCGCGGTCGGATAGCCGAGCGTCAGATCGCTGCGCTGGCGTTCGTAATCCGCTTCGATCGATATGCTCAGCCGATCGTTCGGCTCGGCGCGCAGAATGCCGCGCACCGCCTGGTTGTTGTGGTTGTTGTATTTGTAGCCGGTCAGCGGATCGGTGACGATGCCGTCGCGCTTGTCGTAAACGCCGGCCAGGCTGAACGCCACCTTGTCGGTGACGAGGGGCACGGTGACGTAACCGTTGGCGAGGATCTGATCGAACCGGCCGTAGCCGATCGAGCCGGCGGCGTGGAAAGCATCCAGATCCGGCTTCTTGGAGATGATGTTGATCGCGCCGCCGATGGTGTTCTTGCCGTAGAGCGTGCCCTGCGGCCCGCGCAGCACCTCGATATGATCGACGTCGAACAGGTTGAACAGCGCGCCCTGGATGCGGCTGATATAAACGCCGTCGACATAGATGCCGACCGCCGGATCGAAGGTCTGCAGCGCGTCCGGTTGGCCGATGCCGCGGATGAAGATGTTGGCGCTGGAGGTTGAGCCGCGGCCCTGCACCAGGTTCACGTTGGGGATGGTGCCCTGCACGCCGGAAAGATCGACCGCCTGCTCGCGCGCGAGCTGGTCGGCGGAAATGGCGGTGACGGCCACAGGCACGTCGACCAGCCGTTCCGCACGGCGGCGCGCGACCACGACGATCTCATTGTCCGGCTGCGCGACCGGCGCGGCATCCGACGATGTGGCGGCCGGCGCGCTCTCCTGCGCGGGCGGAGCGGCGTCTTGCGCGAAGCCCGGCGCGGCGGCCAGCAGCATGGGCACGGAGGCGACGCCCAGCGCAAGACGGGCGCGAATGGATGTGGTGCGGCTCATGACGATCCCTTTGTTCCCCGGCCGGGCGGACATTCTCACGAGGGTTGCTCCGGCTCGAAGGACACTATACTGAAACCTGAACCGGGTTTCAACTTGGATAAAGCGCATGGTCATCGCACGGGAAGATCGTCGGGCGGGAGGCGCGGAAGGGGTGAAGCAGCCGCGCACCGCGCGAGGGCGCAAGACGCTGCGCGCGCTGCTCGACGCGGCGGCCGAGGAGTTCGGAGAGAAAGGCTATCACGACGCCGCGATCACCCGCATCGCGGATCGGGCGAAGGTCGCGGTCGGCACCTTCTACACCTGGTTCGATTCGAAGGAGGGCATCTTCCGCGCGCTGGTGCAGGACATGAGCCGGCAGGTGCGTGAGACGGTGGTGCCCAGCATCATCGCCGCGCCGGATCGGCTGTCGGGCGAGCAGGCGGGGATCGCGACCTTCCTCGCCTTCGTGCGGCGGCACAAGGCGCTCTACGGCATCATCGACGAATCCCAGTTCGTCGCCGCCGACGCGCACCGCGATCATTATCGCGGCATCGCCGAAGGCTATCGCGCCAGCTTCGACGCGGCGGTGGAGCGCGGCGAGCTCCGCTCCGGCGACAACGAGGTCCGCGCCTGGGCGGTGATGGGCATGAACGTGTTCCTGGGGCTCCGCTTCGCCGTCTGGAGCGAGGGCGAAGACCCCGCCCGCATCGCCGCCGCCGCCGCCGACCTGATCGCGCGGGGAATGGCGCCGGACTGACAGGCGCAGCTAAGCAGAATCAAACCAGTTCCTTGAGCTCGAACTTGAGCACCTTGCCGGTCGAGTTCATCGGCAGCTCATCCAGAAAGGTGACGCCGCGCGGCACCTTGTAGTTCGCGAGATTCTGCTTGCTCCAGGCGATCACCTC
>DASSTK010000189.1:0-3495 GCA_035707945.1 Sphingomonas sp. | reverse complement strand
CCGCGCCTTCGCGTGAACCTCTTCAACTCCCCCTCTGCGCCTCCGCGCCTTCGCGTGAACACAAAATCTCGATAACGAAAGCTCGCCCTCACCCCGCCCCTCTCCCGCAAGCGGGAGAGGAAGCTACAGAAACGGAAAGTCCCGCTCGTACCGCCGCAGGTGCGCGCCGGCGTCGACATAGAGGATCTGCCCCGTCACCGCCTCCGCCCCCGCCAGCCAGGCGACCGCGTCGGCGATCTCGCCCGGTTGCGCCAGCCGTTCCAGCGGCATATGCGCCGCCGCGCGCTCCATGCCGCCTTCGCCGAAATCCTCGCTCGGCAAGGTCAGCCCCGGCGCGACGCCGCAGACCCGCACGCGCGGCGCGAACTGGCGCGCCAGGATGAGGGTCAACTCGGCCAGCGCCAGCTTGGAAAGCGTGTAGCTGAGCTGATCGCCGTGCGGCGCGGCGATGCGCTGATCGAGGATGTTGACGATCGCCGCCGCCCCGCCCTGCCCCGCGATCGCCTGCGCCAGCAGCAGCGGCGCGACGGTGTTGACCGCATAATGGCCGAGCATCCCCCCGGCGTCCGCGCTTTCGGGCGAATCATAGAGGAAGCGCGCGGCGTTGTTGACGAGCAGCGCGACCGGCCGCCCGAACCGCGCCCGCGCCTCCGGAACCAGCCCGGCCGCCGCCTCCGCCTCGGCAAGATCGGCGACAAGATGCCCCGATTCGCCCCCCGCCCGCGCGATCGCGGCGAGGAGATCGGCCTCCGGCCCGGAATCGGGGCCGCTGTGAAGCGCCAGATCGTAGCCCGCCTCGGCCAGCCGCAGCGCGATCGCCGCGCCCAATCGGCGGCAGCCGCCGGTGACGAGCGCGAGCGGCCGCCCTCCCCCGCTCTTCGCCCCCCCGTTCATCGACGATGCCGCACCAGCCGGACGCCGATCGATTCGCCGTTGTGGCTGATCGCCAGCTTGACGATCCGCACCTCGACCCGGAGCACCCGCTCATCCTGGGCGAACAGGGTGGCGGCGACATGCTCGGCCACCGCCTCGATCAGCGTGAAGTGCAGCCCCTCGGGCAGCGCTTCGGTGACGGCGCGCTTGAGATCGAGATAATTCTTGGATGCGCCAAGCGGCGTGTCGGGCGCGAAGCGCGCCTCCGGCAGCGCGAGATCCACCGTGATCGAGACGCGCAGCGGCTGCGGCAGGTGCGTCTCCTCCGAATAGATGCCGGTCAGCACCGGAACCTCGATCCCGCCGACCTCGAGCTGGAGACTGTCCTGCGTCATCGCCGCCGCCTAGCCGGGCGGGCGGCGCGCGACAAGGCGCTGGCGTTTCGCGGGCGTGCGATTACATCGCCGCGTCTCCCGATTCCCGGGAGGCGGGAGATTGCGGAACGATGGAAGCGGTGTCGGCGGGGGTGCATGGCGAAAGGCTCGCGCCGATCGAGGAGGCCCGCATCGAGGAGGTGGAGCATCTGCTCGATCTCGCCTTCGGCCCCGATCGCCACGGCCGCACCGCCTATCGCCTGCGCGAGGGCGTGGCGTGGGAGCCCGCCATGAGCTGCGCCGCCTTCGCCGAGAACGGGATGCTGGCGGGCTCGCTCCAGAGCTGGCCGCTGGCGCTGACGGATGCGGACGGCCGCGTCACGCCGCTGTGGCTGGTGGGGCCGATCGCCGTCCATCCCACGCGCCGCAACGAGGGGATCGGCCGCGCCATGCTGCGCCGCGCGCTCGCCGCGATCGATCGGACGCCCTGGCCCGCCGTGCTGATCGGCGATCCCGAATATTACGCCCCCTTCGGCTTTTCGGCCGAGGCGACCGGCGGCTGGGAGCTGCCGGGGCCGTTCGAGCGGCATCGGCTGCTCGCCCGTCTGGACGAGGGCGAGACGCTGCCCGCCTCCGGTATGCTCGGCCCGCGCGTGCATCGCGCGCACGGCTAGGCTAACGAAAGGCCGATGCCCGCCTCGCCGCCGCCCGAAAGCCTCGCCGGATTGTCGCTCGACACCATCGCCGCGCTCGCCGCCGAGGGGCGGCTGCCGCCGGTCGGGCAGTGGAACCCGCCTCATTGCGGCGATAGCGGCATGCGCATCCTCGCCGACGGCCGCTGGCTGCACGAGGGCCGCCCGATCCAACGTCCGGCGCTGGTGCGGCTCTTCTCCACCATCCTGCGCCGCGAGGCGGACGGCTCCCATGTGCTCGTCACGCCGGTCGAGAAGCTGTCGATCATGGTGGAGGACGCGCCCTTCCTCGCCGTCGAGATGACGAGCGAGGGCGCGGGCGAGCGGCGTCGCCTCGCCTTCCGCACCAATGTCGGCGACATGGTGGTGGCCGGGCGCGATCATCCGCTGGTCATCGAGGATCGCGGGGCCGGGGAGCAGCCTTATCTGCGCGTGCGGGGCGGGCTCGACGCGCTGATCGCGCGGCCTGTCTATTATGAGCTCGCCCATCTCGCCCTGGATGAGCCGCCGGGGCCGGGCGGCGCGATCGGGCTGTGGAGCGACACCATCTTCTTCGCGTTCGGGCGGCCGGAGGCATGAGGCTGGCCGACGAGCTGCGCCGTCGACTGGAAGCCACCGCCGATCTGGCTCGGCCGCATGAGCGCGACGATTTCGACTTTCGGGGCGATCCCACCCCCGCCGCCGTGCTCGCCGCGATCGTCGATCGGCCAGAGCCGACGCTTCTGCTCACCCGGAGGCAGGATCATCTCCGCCACCATCCCGGTCAGATCGCCTTCCCCGGCGGCCGCGCCGATCCGGGCGACGCGGGCCCGATCGACACGGCGTTGCGCGAAGCGGAGGAGGAGATCGCGCTCGGCCGCACGGCGGTGGAGGTGATCGGGCTGGACGGCTCCTATCGCACCGGCACGGGGTTTCAGATCGTGCCGGTGGTGGGAATCATCCCCGCAGGCCTCGCCCTCAGTCCGCAAGATGCGGAAGTGGCCGAGATTTTCGAAGTGCCGCTCGCCCATGTGCTCGACACCGCCAACCATCGCCCGCGCGAGGGCTTCTTCCGCGGGCGGAGGCGGCGCTACATCGAGATTCCCTATGAAGGCTATCGCATCTGGGGCGCGACCGCCGCGATGATCGCCAATCTGGCGCGGAGGCTGGCATGACCGGAGCGTTCGTGGCCGTGCCGCCGGCGGTGAACGACCGGGCCGCGCTCGCCCGGCTGCTCGACGCGCTCGACGCGGCAGGCGGCGCGAGCCGCTATATCGGCGGCTGGGTGCGCGACCGGCTGCTCGGCCACGAGCCCGCCGACATCGACATCGCGACCCGCTTCCCTCCTGAGGAAGCCGCCGAACGCGCGCGCCGCGCCGGGCTGCAGGTGTGGACCTCGCCCTCCGGCCTTGCCCACGGCACCGTCGGCGTGGTGATCGACGGCCGCACCGTCGAGGTGACGACGCTGCGCCGCGACGTCGCCACCGACGGCCGCCACGCCGAAGTCGCCTTCACCGAGGATTGGCGGGAGGACGCCGCGCGGCGGGACTTCACCATCAACGCGCTCTCGGCCGATC
>DASSTK010000188.1:0-4091 GCA_035707945.1 Sphingomonas sp. | reverse complement strand
CAGCACGACGCAGCTTGGAATTGAGCGCCTCTATAGCGTTCGTGGTGTAGATTATTCGGCGCACACCCTCGGGAAAGACGAAAAACGGGATCACCTGGTCCCAATGACGGCGTCAACTCTGGGCAATGGCCGGGTGGCGTTTGCCCCAATGCCCCTGCTCGAAGGCCTCCAGGGCGGTCATGCCGGCCTCGGGTAAACGGCGCGCAGCGCCTGCGCGATCGGCTTGCGGTCCTTCCAGGACGCGAAGCTCATGGAGTTGCGGAGCAGGTGGACGATGCAGGTCTGAACGACCGTCTCCGGGAAGGCGGCATTGATCGCTCGGGGAAGCCCTTCAGGCCATCGACGACCGCGATCAGGATGTCGGCAACGCCGCGGTTCTTCAGCTCGTTCTTCACGCGCAGCCAGAATTTGGCTCCCTCGGTCTGCTCGATCCAGATGCCGAGGATCTCCTTCGTGCCGTCGGGAAGGATGCCAAGCGCGATATATATACGGCCTTGTTTCGCACGAACCCTTCATTCCGGATTTTCACCCGGATCGCATCGAAGAACACCAGCGGATAACAGGCATCGAGCGGTCGCCCTTGCCATTCCGCGACCGTTTCCAGCACCGCGTCGGTAATCGTTGAGATCAGGTCCGGCGAGACGTCGATGCCGTACAATTCCTCGAGATGCCCACGGATCTCGCGCACCGTCATACCGCGCGCGTACATCGAGATGATCGTCCAGCTCCGCTGACAGTATGCGCTCGGAAAGCGCCTTCTTCAACTCGTCAATCAAGCCGTCTTTCGCGAACAGCTCCTGTGGATCACGATCAGCCAGAAGTTGATCCAGAACATCCTTGTCGATTGCCATACCAGACAGCGCCTAAGAGCGGCGCCAATCGCTCGAATTGCCTACGACTGAAATCAGATGCGAGGCGAATGTGGCCCTTGCGTTTCCGGCGCTCAAACAACGATCAACCAGTTCTCATCTTCATCATCTTGGGTGCGCCATTTATTCACCGCTGAGGTTATGGAAGACTTTCGCGGCTCCGTCACAGCCGCTGCAATTCGCCGACCGGGCAGAGAAGCCTCGGGCGCGCGGGATCGTGCAGGTCCAGCTGCCGCCAGCCTATTTCGTAGCCGCCCACCAGCTTCCTGGCTCCCAACAGGCCGAGCAGCCATGCGCCGATCCCCAGCGAGGACAACCTCGTCAGCAGGCCGATCGGGCCGGTCATGATACTGACCACCACCCACTCCCCGCCCTGCAACTCCGCCTCGATCTCCTCGATCCTGCCCGCGCTCCGGCCCGCGGAATCGTGAACCTTGCAGCCGATCAGCCGCTCGAGATGGATTTCCCGCCCGCCCATCATCCGGCTCCGGGGATATGGCGGACGATATGGTCGTGCAGCCATTTCTCCCAGGCGAGGAGCGGCGTTGCTTCGGCATCGAGGTCGATGCGCACCTCTATGCCCGCGCGTCGGATGCTGGCGAACGGAATGCGGTAAATCTCGCCTCCGCGCACGCCCCACCGCCGGCCGAGCGCGGCGATCCAGTCGCCGACCCTGGGGCTGACGCGGCGCACCGCTTCGGGCAGGCCGTTCTCGACCGCGGTGATAACCAGCCGCCCGTCGTCGCGCAGTTCGGCGACGATGCCGTCGACCTTGCCCGATTGCCGGTGCTCGCGATCGACCATCTGGCTGTCCAGCACGTCCCGGATCAGGCGCAGGCGCGCGCCGTTCTCCGGCATGTCGGGGAAGTCCTCGGCCATCATCCGCCTCCCAGATATTCGAGCGGGATCGCCACCAGCGCCATCACGAAGGTGAGACCGATGATCAGCCCCACGACGATATTGGTGAGCCAGCCGTTGGTATGCTCGCCGAGATAATGCCGATCGTTCATGATCACGAGCAGCGGCGCCACCACCAGCGGCAGCATCACCGCCGTCAGCGCCATCGAGAACAAGGTGAGCTTGAGCGGATCGATGCCGACGACCATCAGCAGCGAGGAGGCGGCGATGCTCAGCGTATAGGCCATGGTGAAGCGCGCCGCCTTGACCGGACGCTTGTTCTGGCCCCAGTTCCAGCCGAGCGCCTGCGAGACGATGAAGCCGGTTTCCAGCGCCTGTTCCATGCACGCGCCGAAGCAGGTGATGCCGAGCGAGACGGCGAAGAGATAGTAGCCCCATTCCCCGAACGGCCCGACCAGCGTGAGCGCGATCTGACCATATTGGTCGACTCCGATGCCGCGCGGCGCCAGCACCATCGCGACCGTCACCAGCACGCCCATCTGGACGAGGCTGCCGAAGCCCATGCCGACGCTCGCCACCATGCGGTTCATCGTCAGATCCTGCTTGCCCCAGCCGTCCTCGATCGCGCCCGACGAGTAGAAATAGAGAAGATAGGGGCTGATCAGCGCGCCCATGATACTGACCGCGATGAACCAGTAATGGGCGGCCTCGTGAGGGGCGCCGGACGGAACGAACCCCTTCGCCACTGCTCCCCAGGGCGGATGCAGCACGACCGCCCCCGCCACGAAGACGAGCGTGATCAGCCCCAGCAGCGCGACGCCGTTCTCGATGAAGTCGAAGGTGCCGAGCCAGGCGGTGAGCCACACCGCGAAGGCGACCGGAATCGCCCACCACTGGAAGGAGATGCCGGTGAGAAGCTGGAGCGCGATGCACACGCCGCCGATCTCCGCGCCCAGCACGAGGAAATCGACCACGAACTCGGCGAGGATCGGCCAGATATAGAACTGGAACCCGAACCGCTCGCGCACCGCATCGGCGTAGGCATGTTTGCTGACCGCGGCGAGGCGGCCCGGCATCTCGACGAGGAAGATGACGCAGATCGTGCCGATCAGCACCACCCAGAGCAGGCTGAAGCGGAAGCTCGCCCCGGCGTCCGCCGCGGTGGCGATCGCGCCGACGTCGAGGAAGCCGCCGATGCTGGTCAGCACGCCGAGCGCGACCTGGAGGAGCTTGCGCGGTTTCATGAGGACCGCGCCTGCATGCGGGCCCGGCACCGGCTGCGCGATTGCCCGATCTGCTGCTCGATCGCCGGCAACCCGCCGGCGAGCCGGCCGATCTCCGCCTTGTTCCCCTTCTCGACCGCATCGCCCATGCGCGCGAGCATGGCGGCGAGCTTCCTGTAATCCGCGCGCGCCGATCGGGCCAGCGGATCGTCCGGCGCGGACGCGCGATCGAGCTTCGTCACCGCCGATCCTGTCTGCCGCGCGCCTTTCGCCAGGGTGTTGCGCGCATAGGACGTCGGAACGTCGCCGGCGGTCCATCGCCGCGCCACCATCTCCGCCGTGGCGGCCCAGGAGATCATGGATTTGCCGCTGCTGTCGATCTGCCCGCAAACGGACTTCGGGCCGCACGCGCCGAGACCCATCAGGCAGAAAAGAGGCCAGGAACGGCCCAGGAATGTCAGAGCGTGCATCCAGCGGGGCAAATGCGACCGGGGGCGAAATGGTTCCGCCGAGCGCGCGCAGGACTGGCTCGCAGGGCGGGAACGCCGCGGCGGAGGCTTCGCCGCCGCGCCCGCCCGACGCGATCAGTAGAACAGGCCGTGGCTCCCGCCCACCGCGCCGAGCACGGTGACGAGGCTGAGGAGCAGCATGATGCGGTGGAAGCGCTCCATCCGATCGAACAGCCGCGCCGACTGGCCGGACGCCAGCGCGCGCTCGAGGCGGCGGTGCAGGAACAGCGGCTCGATCACGAACAGCATCGCCATGAAGACCAGCCACAGCGCGACCATCAGATCCATCCACCAGAAGCCGGGGATGGCGAAGCGATCCCAGGCGTCCATCCGCCCGGCCATGTAGAGCCCGCTCAGGCCCGCCAGCAGCACGCTGATCCGCGCCTGCCAGACGAAGCCTTCCTCGGCCTCCAGAAAGGCGGCGAGGCGTTCCTCGGGCGGCCTGCGGCGCCGCACGGTCGGAAACAGCACCGTCGTCACGAAGCCCACTCCGCCGATCCACAAGACGATCGAAAGCACATGGACGATGCGGGCGATGGCGATGTCCACGATTTCCCCCTTCAACTCCTGCCGAGCAGATCGGCGAGCACCACGGCGTCGTTATGCTCCTCGTCCCGGGCCGCGTACAGAAG
>DASSTK010000187.1:0-3379 GCA_035707945.1 Sphingomonas sp. | reverse complement strand
TAAAGCCAGCGATCTTTGCGGCCGAAAAGTTCGGCACGAAGGCGGCGAGGTCACCGATATTGCGCGGGCTCGACTGCTCGATCAGCGAGCGATCGACCGCCGATACCGCGATCGGCGTGCTCTGCAGGTTGGTGGCGCGCCGCTCGGCCGTGACCACGATTTCCTGGAGCCCGCCAGTCCGGTCTTGCACGGACGTTGTCGCCTGGCCTGTCGGCGCGGCAGCCGGAGGTTGCGCCGTTCCGGCTTGGGCCGGCGCCTGCCCGGCGGTTGACGTCGACGTCTCCGCGGCCTGTCCTTCGCCCGCCGCCGGCATCGGCGCCGCATTCGACTGCCCATAAGCCGGCCCCGCAGCCAGCGCGATCGCCATGGCCGCGCCCGCAGAGCCTCCGCACCACCACCGCCCCCGCTTGATCATCCCCATGCTCCTCTCCTGTGGCCGGACTCTTTTTCGGTCCGATGCTCCAGAACGGCCGGAGATTACCTCATATGACCGCAATTGCAATCATTCATGTATGTTTTCTTTTTGGCACGCGGGTCGCCTGGATGGGCTAGGCTTGGTGCGCTGCAGTGCTGCGATTGGGGACGAAAATACCCTCTTGAAAAATCAGTCATGATTGTTTTGTAATGCGCGCAAAGGCGCCCGAGCGCCAGGGCGGAGAGGATCGCCGATGGCCTATAGTTTTCTATCCCGCTTTCGCATCCGGGCGGAGCGCGAATCGGATTTCGCAGCGCTGGCCAGGCAGATGGAAGGGCTGGTCGAGCGCGAACCCGGAACGCTGGCGTTCAAGTTCTTCCGGTTGGCGGAGCCCGGCATGTTCGCCGTCTACGAATCCTTCGTCGACGAAGCCGCCGACAAGGCGCACATGGAAACCGAACACGGCAAGCCGCTGATCGAACAGATGATAGGCTGCATGGACGGCGGCTACGCACGGGAAACGCTCTACGATCTGGAGCCCGGCCGATGAGCGCGCCCATTTACACCTATGGCGCGCTGCTGCGCGAGCGCGCGGCCGATCGGGGGAGCGCCGACGCGCTGGTCTTTCCCGACACGCGACTTTCCTATGCCGAGCTTTACGCCTCCGCGCGCCGATGGGCCAAGGCGTTCATCGCGATGGGTGTTCGTCCGGGGCAGAATGTCGGCATCCTCCTCACCACCCGTCCCGCTTTCGTCGAGGTGATGTTCGGCATCGCCATGGCGGGCGCGGTCGGAGTGCCGGTGAATGCGCGCTACCAGGCGCATGAACTGGCCTTTGTCATCCATGACGCCGACCTGGTCGCCCTTGTCACGGCCGACGCCGTAACCAACCAACTGAACTTCGGCGAGCGGCTGCTTTCAGCTTTCCCGGCGCTCAAGGACGCCAAGCCGTTCGATCTCCAATTGGAGTCGGCGCCGCTTCTACGAAGCATCATCTGCCTCGATCCGACATGCCGGCCCTTCATGGTCCCGCGCGAGGATGCGCTTTCGGCCGGAGAAGCCGTGTCCGACGCGGAGGTGGACGCCCGCCTCGACGCGGTAGGCCCCCAGGATATCGCGCTCGTGCTCTACACCTCGGGCACCACTTCGAACCCCAAGGGGGCATTGATCAGTCACCGCGCGATCATCGGCAACAGCCGAAACCTCGGCAAGCGCTACCGCGTGGCGGCGCGGGACAAGGTTTGGTCTCCGCTGCCCATCTTCCACATCGCGGGCATCCTGCCGCTGACGATGGTGCTGGACGCGGGCGGCGCCTATCTCACCGTGCCGCATTTCGATGCCGGCACCGCCCTCGCCATGCTCGGCAGCGAAGGCGCGACCGTCGCCTATCCGAGCTTCGTGACGATCATGCAGGATCTGATCACGCACCCCGATTTCGCAAGCACCGATCTTTCGAAGCTGCGCCTGATGAACTCCAATTTCGCGGTGCAACCGGCCTGGATCAAGGAGGCGATGACCAAGGCGATGCCGCACACGGTGCAGGTGGGAACCTACGGCCTCACCGAAGGCGCCGGCACCATCTGCACCAGCAACATCGACGACAGTTTCGAGCTGCGCACGGGCCGGCTCGGCGTTCCGATCGACGAGTGGGAGGTGCGCATCGTCGATATCGAGACCGGAAAGGACTGCGGGCTCGGCCAACGTGGCGAGATCGTCGCGCGCGGCCCCAACATGCTGCGCGGCTATTATAAAGCGCCGGAGAAGACGGCCGAGGTGATCCGCGACGGCTGGTTTCACACCGGCGACATCGGATCGTTCGACGAGAGCGGGCACATCATGTTTCATGGCCGCACCAAGGACATGCTCAAGGTGGGCGGCGAAAATGTCGCCGCTGCCGAAATCGAGGCGATGCTGCAGACCCACCCCGCCGTAAAGCTGGCGCAAGTCGTCGGCATCCCCGATCCGCGTTATGCCGAGGTTCCGGCCGCCTTCGTCGAGTTGACCGAAGATGCGCGGACTTCGGAAGCCGAGCTGATCGGGCATTGCACGGGCAAGCTCGCCAGCTTCAAGATCCCGCGTCACGTCCGCTTCGTGAAGGAATGGCCGATGTCGACCTCCAAGATTCAGAAGTTCCGGCTGCGCGCCGGGCTGATCGAAGAACTCGGCTTGGGAGAAGCGGCGTGAGCGGCAAGAGTTTCATCGCCGAACTGCGCGCCAAGCCCGGCCGGCGCGACGAGCTGATCCGGCTCCAGGCGGAGCTGAAGAGCCTCGTGTTCGAGAAGGAACCGGACGCGCTGATTTATGAGCTGTTCCAGTCCGAAGACGATCCGGATCTCTTCCAGGTGATCGCCACCTTCCGCCATGATGCGGCCTTCGAACACCATATGCGGATCGATTTCCATGATCGGCTGGTGCCGCCGATCCTCGACTGCGTGGATGGCGAGATGAAGATCGCCTTTTATCGGTCGCTCGATTGATGGCGAGCCAGGCGGATATCGACGATCTGATCGCCCGGCCGGATATATACTCCGTGCTCACCCGCTATTCGCGCGCGCTCGATCGCTGCGACGTCGCGCTGATGAAGAGCGTCTATTGGCCCGACGGCGTTGATCATCACGGTGTATTCGACGGCAATGCGGCCGAGTTCGCCACATTCATCATCCGCGAAATCCAGAATTGGTTTGAAGTCACGATGCACGCTCTGATGAACGTGCATATGGAGATCGCCGATAACACCGCCTGCACCGAAACCTACCTTTTTGCCTATCACAAGGTGCGTGCAGACAAGGCGCCGGAGATTTTCGGCTCGCGCTACATGTCGATGTTTCGGGATCACGGCCTGGATGCCGACCATCACCATTTCTACTTCGGCGGCCGCTATCTCAATCGGCTGGAGCGGCGCGGCGGCGAATGGCGCATCGCCAAACGCCAAGTGGTGATGGACTGGAACGACAACCATCCTTC
>DASSTK010000186.1:0-2099 GCA_035707945.1 Sphingomonas sp. | reverse complement strand
GAGGCGGCCTGGGCGGCCGCGCGCACCCGCTCGGGCTGGGCGGCGAGCCATTCGTCCAGCCCCCCTGCGTGGACAAGCTGGACGACATGCGCGGGCTGCCCGCGATCGGGCTGAAGGAGGGCGGTGAAATCGGTCATGACGAGCGTGTTAACGCGCGGGCAGGGCGGCGTCATCCGGCAACTATTGTCGTTCGCCCTGAGGAGGGGCTGAGCCTGTCGAAGCCTCGTCTCGAAGGGCATGGTGCTTCGAGACGCCACTTCGGCTTCGCTCAGTGGCTCCTCAGCACGAACGGAGACTAAGGAACGGGAACTCCGAACAGATCATGCTCGTCGGCGTCCTCGATCGTGACCGGCACGATGTCGCCGGGCTGGAGGCGGCCCGCGTCGCGGAGGTGGACTTCGCCGTCGATTTCGGGAGCGTCAGCCCGGGAGCGGCCGGTGGCTCCGCCTTCGCCGTCCGTCACGTCGATGATGACGTCGAGCGTGCGGCCGATCTTCGCGGTCAGCTTGGCGGCGGATATGGCGGCGGTCTTCTCCATGATGCGGGCGTAGCGCTCCTCTTTCACCTCCTCGGGCACCGGATCGGGGAGCGCGTTGGCGGCCGCGCCGGCGACGGGCTCGAACCGGAAGGCGCCGACGCGATCGAGTTGGGCTTCGTCCAGCCAGTCGAGCAGGTAGCGGAAATCCTCCTCCGTCTCGCCGGGGAAACCGACCACGAAGGTGGAACGGATCGCGATATCCGGGCAGATCGCGCGCCAGTTCTTCAGCCGCTCCAGCACCTTCGCCTCATTGGCGGGGCGCTTCATCCGCCTGAGCACGGCGGGGGCGGCGTGCTGGAAGGGAATGTCGAGATAGGGGAGCACCAGCCCTTCCGCCATCAGCGGGATGACCTGATCGACATGCGGATAGGGATAGACATAGTGCAGCCGCACCCATGCGCCGAGCCGGCCCAGTTCGCGGGCGAGATCGGTCATGTGCGCGCGCATCTCCCCGCCGCCTTTCAGCGGATAGCCTTTGTGGCGGAGGTCCACGCCGTAGGCCGAGGTGTCCTGGCTGATGACCAGCAGCTCCTTCGTGCCGGCGGCGACCAGCTTCTCGGCTTCGCGCAGGATCGCGTCCGGCCGGCGGCTGACGAGATCGCCGCGCAGCGAAGGGATGATGCAGAAGGAGCAGCGGTGGTTGCAGCCCTCTGAAATCTTCAGATAGCTGTAATGCCTGGGCGTGAGCTTGAGATCGCGCGGGGGAGCCAGATCGAGATAGGGCGAGGCCTCGACCGGCGCGGCATCATGCACCGCGCCCACCACCTGCTCATATTGATGCGCGCCGGTGACGGCAAGCACGTCCGGGAAGCGCGCGCGGATCGTCTCGGCTTCCTTGCCCATGCAGCCGGTGACGATGACGCGGCCATTCTCCGCGATCGCCTCGCCGATCGCCTCCAGGCTCTCCTCCTTGGCGGAATCGAGGAAGCCGCAGGTGTTGACCAGCACCACGTCCGCGCCCGCATAATCGGGCGACATGGCGTAGCCGTCGGCGCGCAGCTTGGTCAGGATGCGCTCGGAATCGACGAGATTCTTCGGGCAGCCGAGCGAAACCATGCCGACCTTGGGCGGGGAGGGGAGTTCCAGTGTCATGGGAGCGGGCGCGCACATAATGCAGCGCGAGGAATTTTGCCAGTGGGGCCTCGTTCAGCCCTTTTTCGGCAGGTAACGCAGCGGATCGACCGGGGCGCGCTTGTCGCGGATCTCGAAATGTAGCTGGGGCGTGTTGACCGCGCCGGTGGCGCCCGCGCGCGCGATCACGTCGCCCTGGCGAACGCTCTGGCCGCGGGTGACGAGGATCTGGCCGACATGGCCGTAGGCGGTGATCCAGCCATCGCCATGCTTGATGAGGATCAGACCGCCATAGACGGCGATCGCCGAGCCCGCATAGGCGACCACGCCGTCGGCGGCGGCGCGCACTTCCTCGCCATTCTCGGCGGCGATGTTGATGCCGTCGTTGCGTCGCCCGTCGCCGGTCGGGCCGAAGCGGCCGATGATCTTGCCGGTCAAGGGCCAGGTGAAGCGGCCGGAGAAATTATTGGGCTCGGCCACCGCGACATCG
>DASSTK010000185.1:0-12194 GCA_035707945.1 Sphingomonas sp. | reverse complement strand
GAGGTCACGGCGCGCAGCGCCAGCGCATAGTCGTAGGAGCGCTCGTCGCCCATGACGCCGACGGTGCGCACCGGCAGCAGCACGGCGAAGGCCTGCCAGATGGCGTCGTAGAGACCGGCCAGGCGGATCTCCTCGAGATAGATGGCGTCGGCCTTGCGCAAGATGTCGCAACGCTCCTTCGTCACCTCGCCGGGGATGCGGATGGCGAGCCCGGGGCCCGGGAATGGATGGCGGCCGACGAAGGCGTCCGGCAGGCCCAGCTCGCGCCCCAGCTCGCGCACCTCGTCCTTGAACAGCTCGCGCAGCGGCTCGACGAGCTTCATGTTCATGCGCTCGGGCAGGCCGCCGACATTGTGGTGGCTCTTGATCGTCACCGAAGGCCCGCCGGTGAAGCTCACGCTCTCGATCACGTCCGGATAGAGCGTGCCTTGCGCCAGAAACTCCGCGCCGCCGATCTTCTTGGCCTCGGCCTCGAACACCTCGATGAAGGTCTTGCCGATGAACTTGCGCTTGGCCTCGGGATCGGTGACGCCGGCAAGCCCGTTCAGGAACAGGGTTTCGGCGTTCACATGCACGAGGGGGATATTGTAGTGCCCCCGGAACAGGCCGACGACCTGATCCGCCTCGCCGGCCCGCATCAGCCCGTGATCGACGAACACGCAGGTGAGCTGGTCGCCGATCGCCTCGTGGATCAGCACCGCCGCCACCGCCGAATCGACGCCGCCGGAAAGCCCGCAGATCACCCTGGCCTTACCGACCTGCGCGCGGATCTCCTCGATCTTGGCGTCGCGGAAGGCGGCCATGGTCCAGTCCCCGGCCAGCCCGCAGACATGGCGGACGAAGGTGGCGATCAGCCTGGCACCGTCGGGCGTGTGCACCACCTCGGGATGGAACTGGACGCCGTAGAAGCGGCGCTTCTCGTCCGCGGTGATGGCGAAGGGCGCGCCTTCGGAGATCGCGACGGGGCGAAAGCCTTCCGGCAGGCGCGTCACCTTGTCGCCGTGGCTCATCCACACCTGATGACGCTCGCCCTCCGCCCACAGGCCGTCGAACAGCGCCGAACGCTCCCTGACCTCGATGAAAGCGCGGCCGAACTCGCCGCCTTCGCCCGAGACGATCACCTCGCCGCCAAGCTGCTTGCACATCGTCTGCTGGCCGTAGCAGATGCCGAGGATGGGAATGCTGGCCTCGAAGAAATGCTGCGGGGCGGAAGGCGCCTCCGCCTCCGTCACCGAAGCCGGGCCGCCCGAGAGGATGATCCCGGCGGGCTTCAGCCGATCGAAGGCTTCGGCCGCCGACTGGAAAGGCGCGATCTCGCTGTAAACGCCCGCCTCGCGCACGCGGCGCGCGATGAGCTGCGTCACCTGGCTGCCGAAATCGACGATCAGGATGCTGTCATTGGGGCTGGGCTGCATGGGCGGAGCCCTAGTGCCGCACGCCGGGGCTGTCCAGCGGACGGGCGGCCGAGTGAACGCTTCATTTACCAAGTCGCCCTAGGTTCCGATCGAACGCGTTCTACTGAAGAGGTTTCGGCCGATGCCGCGTCGCATTCGATCGCTGCTGTCCACGCTCCGCGAGGAAGTGCAGCACTACGCCTCCGAAACGGAGGCGATCGCGGGCCGCACCAATCTCCTTGCCTTGAACGCCACCATCGAGGCGGCGCGATCGGGCGAGGCGGGGCGCGGGTTTTCCGTGGTGGCGCAGGAGGTGAAGGCGCTCGCGGGCCAGGCGCGATCGAGCGCGGCGACCTTCCGCGCCGAGGTGCTGGACAGGCTGGCCCAGGGCGCGGCGATCGCCGACGAACTGGTGGCCGAGGTGGAAGGCGCGCGGCTGGCCGAACTCGCCCAGACGATCATCCAGACCATCACCCGCTCACTGTTCGATCGCTCGATCGACGTGCGGATGCTCGCCACGGATCCCACGATCGCGGCCGGCGCGATGCACGCGCTCCACGATCCCGCCGCCGAGCGCAACGCGCTCGATCGGTTGCGGACGCTGCTTCACTTCTCGCCCTATTTCATCAACGCCTTCGTCACCGACGACGAAGGCCGGGTGGTGGTGAGCGCGCACGAGAACGCCGCCGTGCGCAGCCACAATCTCCGCAACGAACCGCAATACACCAAGGCGCTGAACAGCCGCGCCGGGGACGACTGGTTCACCGACGAGGTGTGGGAAAACCCCTATTCCAACAACCGCCATGTGCTGATCTACGTCGCGCCCGTCCGGCACGAGGGGCGCACGGTGGGCGTCTGCTATCTGGAATATGACTGGCAGGACCAGGCCGCGGCGATCATCGGCGGCGAGCATCAGGCCGGCAACGGCGCGGTCATCACCATCGTCGACGAGCATAACCGCATGGTGGCGACCACCGGCCGCTACGCCTTCAACGAGGTGCTGCGGATCGGCAAGGCCGCCGGCCGCCAGATCGAGACGCGCGAGGATTCGATCGTGGCCCAGGCGCTCGCCATGCCCGTCAACGGCTTCGACGGCCTCAAGCTGCGCTGCGTGATCGAACAGCGCGTCCCCAACGAACGCGAAATCGCCGAGATGCTCAGCCGGCGGGAAGTGAAGGCGGCCTGATCATCCTCCCCGGAACGGGGAGGTGGCGCGTGCGCAGCGCGTGACGGAGGGGGCTTGAAGCCGGGGCGACTCGCTTATGGCGGAGCCCCCTCCACCACTCGCTTCGCGAGCGGTCCCCCTCCCCGTTCCGGGGAGGATTTAGACGGCCAATCCCGTCCACTTCGCGGCGAAAGCCCAGAGGTCCGCCGCCTCCTCGATCTGCTTGTCGGTCGGCTTGCCCGCGCCGTGGCCCGCGCGCGTCTCGATGCGGATCAGGCGGGGCTTGGGCCCGATGTCCGCCGCCTGGAGCGCGGCGGCGTATTTGAAGCTGTGGGCGGGCACCACGCGATCGTCGGTGTCGGCGGTGGCGATCAGGATGGCCGGATAGTCCACGCCCTCGCGGATGCCGTGGAGCGGCGAGTAGGCGGCGAGATTGCGGAACTCCTCCTCCACGCCGGGATCGCCGTAATCGTCCACCCAATAGCGCCCGGCGGTGAAGCGGTGGAAACGCAGCATATCGTGGACGCCGACCGCCGGCAGCGCGGCGGCGAACAGATCGGGTCGCTGGTTCGTCACCGCCGAGACGAGCAGCCCGCCGTTGGAATGCCCGTGGATGGCGAGCCCGCCCCGAGGCGTGACGCCGCTCGCCACCAGATGCTCGGCCGCCGCGATGAAATCGTCGAAGCCGTTCTGCTTGTTGGCGCGTCGCCCCGCCTCGTGCCACGCCTTGCCATATTCGCCGCCGCCCCGGATGCTGGCGACCGCGTAAACCCCGCCCATCGCCGCCCAGGCCAGCGCCGCCGGGCTGAACGCCGGAGTCAGTGCGATCTCGAAGCCGCCATAGCCGTAAAGCAGGGTCGGCGCGGGGCCTTGCGCGCCCGCGCGGCGCAGCAGAAAAATCGGAATGCGCGTGCCGTCCTTCGACACGCACCAGATCTGCTCCACCGCGAAATGGGACGGATCGAAGCTGAGCGGGGGCCGCGCGAAGATCGCATCCTCCCCGCTCGCCAGATCGAGCCGATGGATCTCGGTCGGCCGATCATAGCTGGTGAAGGCGTAGAAGGCCTCCGGATCGCCCGCCTCGCCCTCGATGCCGACGATGCTGCCGATGCCGGGCAGCGCGAGCATATGCGGCCGCTTGCCGTTGCGATCGACGGAGCGTAGCTCGCTTTTCACGTCGGCGAGATAGGCGAGCAGGATGCGATCGCCCACCAGCTTCGCGTCGGCCAGCAGATGCTCGCCTTCCGCCACGATCTCGCGCACGCGGCGCATCGGGGAGGTGACGTCCATCGCCACCAGCCGCCGCCTGGGCGCATCGAGATCGGTGATGAAATAGCACCATTGCTGATGGCAACCGGCCAGCCGCCAGTCATTCTCCAGCCCCCGCACCAGCGTGCGCGGCTTGAGCTTCGGGGCGGTGAGGTCGATCAGCGTCAGCTCATAGCGCGCGTCCGTCCCTTCCGCCGACGAGACGAGCAGCCAATGCCCGTCCTCCGTCACCTCCGCGACATGGATCAGGCGCGGGCGATCCGGGGTGGCGTAAACCAGGAAATCGGCCGATTGCGGCGTGCCGAGCCGGTGGAACCAGACGGCGTGATCGTGATTGGGCTGGTGCAGCTCCGCCCCGGCCTTGGGCTCGGGAAAGCGCGAGTAGAAGAAGCCCGATCCGTTCGCCGCCCAGGCGAGGCCGGAGAACTTCACCCAGCCCACTTCGTCGCCGAGCGCCTCGCCGCTTTCGACATCCAGCACGCGCAAGCCGCGCCAGTCGCTCCCCGCCTCCTGCACGGCGTAGGCGAGGCGGCGGCCGTCCTTCGAAGGCTCCCATTCGCCGAGCGCGACCGCGCCGTCCCCGGACCAGCCGTTCGGATCGATCAGCACGCGCGGCTCGGCGTCGCGCCCGTCCCGCACGCACAGCACCGGCTGCGCCTCCAGCCCGGCGTTGCGGAGGTGGAAATAGCGCCCGCCCCGCCGTCGCGGCAGGGAGACCCGCTCATAATCCCACAGCTTCGTCAGCCGATCGCGGATCGCGGCGCGTCCGGGAAGCGCGGCGAGATATTCCTCGGTCAGCCGCTGCTCCGCCTCGACCCATGCCCGCACCCGTTCGTCGCTGCGGACGTCGCCTTCAAGCCAGCGATAGGGATCGGCGACGGGCGTGCCGAAATGCTCCTCGACGATCTCGTCGCGCGGCGCGGGGGGATAGGCGATCGGGGCCCCCTCGGTCATCGTCTGCGCCTCCTTCCCCCATCGCGCCATGCCGGCGCGAGCCCTTCTCCCTACGCTTGCGGGGCCTTGCTCTTCAACACCGCCCGGCCCGGTTCGCCGCCGAAACAAGAAAGGCCGCCCCGTAATGGGACGGCCTCTTTGTTCTCTGATTTCATCCGTTCGTGCTGAGGAGCCACTGAACCCTTCGACAAACTCAGGACAGGCTAGCCGAAGTAGCGTCTCGAAGCCCATGCCCTTCGAGACAGGCCTCGGATCAAGTCCGGGGTCAGCCCCTCCTCAGGGCGAACGGATTAGGTCCATTATTGTTGAGAGCCGCCCCCTCAGGCGGCGTCTTCCAGCTCCTCGTCAGTCTGGACCGGGCCTGAATCCTGGCCCTTGGCGGAAACGTCGCGATCGACGAACTCGATAATCGCCATCGCCGCCGCGTCGGAGGCGCGGATGCCGGCCTTGATGATGCGGGTGTAGCCGCCGTTGCGCGCCGCATAGCGCTCGGCCAGCACGTCGAAAAGCTTCTTGAGCTGCGCGTCGTCCAGAAGCCGGGCGTGGGCGAGGCGGCGGTTGGAGAGGCCGCCCTTCTTGGCCAACGTCACCAGTTTCTCGACATAGGGGCGAAGCTCCTTCGCCTTGGCGAGCGTGGTGGTGATCTGCTCGTGCTTGATGAGCGCGGCCGCCTGGTTGCGGAACAGGGCGGCGCGGTGGGAAGCGGTCCGCTGAAGCTTACGACCGCCGACGCGATGGCGCATGATATATGTCCTTCATGTTCGTCCCGGAGCCGTTCGACGGAACCCCGGGCCAGGCGGCGTGAATGGGGAGCGCCGCCTTATCTCCCTTCCGTCATCCCGGCGAAAGCTGGGATCTCGTGCGCCCAGGGGAACCCTCGAAGGTTCAGCCCAGCCGATCGAGATCCTGACTTTCGTCAGGATGACCTGTCGGGGCGACGCCGCCGCCCCGACAGGTCAATATTCCTGCTCGAGCTTCTTGGCCATTTCCTCGATATTCTCGGGCGGCCAGCCCGGGATGTCCATGCCGAGGCGCAGGCCCATCGAGGAGAGCACCTCCTTGATCTCGTTCAGGCTCTTGCGGCCGAAGTTCGGCGTGCGGAGCATCTCGGCCTCGGTCTTCTGCACCAGATCGCCGATATAGATGATGTTGTCGTTCTTGAGGCAGTTGGCCGAACGCACCGAAAGCTCCAGCTCGTCCACCTTCTTGAGCAGATAGCGGTTGAGCTGGTTGGCGTCCTGCTCCGGCTCCGCGCCCGCGGACGGGATGGCGACGCCGGCCATGGTCGGCACGCCCTGCCCCACCGCCATGCCCTCGTCGAAATGGACGAAGAGCTGGAGCTGATCCTGCAGGATGCGCGCGGCGTAGGCGACGCCGTCCTCGGGCGTCACGGTGCCGTCCGTCTCGATCGTCAGCGTCAGCTTGTCGTAATCGAGCTCCTGGCCGACGCGGGTGTTCTCCACCTTGTAGGCGACCTGGCGGACCGGCGAGTAGAGCGCATCGACCGGGATCAGGCCGATCGGCGCGTCGGCCGGGCGGTTCTGCGCGGCGGGCACATAGCCTTTGCCCGAAGCGGCGGTCAACTCCATGTTGAGCGTCGCGCCGTCATCCAGGTGGCAGATGACGAGATCGGGGTTCATCACCTCGATGTCGCCGGTGGTGGCGATCATGCCGGCGGTGACTTCGGCCGGGCCGGTCGCGGAGAGCTGGAGGCGCTTGGCGCCCTCGCCCTGCATCCTGAGCGCGATCTGCTTCACGTTCAGCACGATGTCGGTCACGTCCTCGCGCACGCCGGCGAGCGAGGAGAATTCGTGCAGCACATTCTCGATCTTGATCGAGGTGACGGCGGCGCCCTGGAGCGACGAGAGCAGCACGCGGCGCAGCGCGTTGCCCAGCGTCAGGCCGAAGCCGCGCTCCAGCGGCTCGGCGACGAAGGTGGCGCGGCGCTTGCCGTCGCCGCCCGCCTTCTTCTCCAGGCCGTTGGGCTTCTTGAGTTCCTGCCAGTTCTTGGCGTTGACGGCCATGTGTTTTCCCTCAAGGGTTGGGCCAGAGCGGGTGCGTCCACCCGCGGCCGGGAAACGGGAGCGCGGATCGAACGGAACCGCGCTCCGAAACGAAATCAGACGCGGCGACGCTTCGAGGGCCGCACGCCGTTGTGCGGGATCGAGGTCACGTCGCGGATCGAGGTGATCTGGAAGCCGACCGCCTGCAGCGCGCGCAGCGCCGACTCGCGGCCCGAACCCGGCCCCTTCACCTCGACCTCGAGGGTGCGGACGCCATGCTCGGCGGCCTTCTTGCCCGCATCCTCGGCGGCGACCTGGGCGGCGTAGGGCGTCGACTTGCGCGAGCCTTTGAAGCCCATCATGCCGGCGGACGACCAGGCGATGGCGTTGCCCTGCGCGTCGGTGATGGTGATCATGGTGTTGTTGAAGCTGGCGTTCACATGGGCGACGCCGGCGGTGATGTTCTTGCGCTCGCGACGGCGGAGGCGCTGCGGTGCTTGTGCCATTCTATGGTCCCTGACCTGAAATCTCTTGGCTGGGCCGCCGCCGCGCTTTCGCACGCCCGGCGGAGAAATAAGGAAGATCGTCCCCGGACGATCTTCTGATCTTATTTCTTCTTACCCGCGATCGGCTTGGCCTTGCCCTTGCGGGTGCGCGCGTTGGTGTGCGTGCGCTGGCCGCGGACCGGCAGGCCCTTGCGGTGGCGAAGCCCGCGATAGCAGGCGAGGTCCATCAGCCGCTTGATGTTCATCGCGGTCTGACGGCGAAGATCGCCTTCCACGCTGTAGCCGGCGTCGATCGCCTCGCGGATCTGGAGGACTTCCTGGTCCGTCAGATCCTGCACCCGGCGCGCGGGCTCGATGCCGAGCTTGCCGGTGATCTCCTTGGCCTTGGCCGGGCCGATGCCGTGGATATAGGTGAGCGCGATTTCGACGCGCTTGTTGGTCGGGATATTAACACCCGCGATACGTGCCATGAGGTTCTTTTCTCCTGCTCCACAGGAGGCCCTGGCGAGGCCCCCCATCTCGTCGCTTCGCCCGAACAGACTAAAGCCGACGCGCGCGCAAGCGCCGCCGGTCAACCGGGTTTCGGGATGCGCGGCATCTAGTGAGCGAGTCGGGCGGAGTCAAGCGGGGTGGCGAAGCACTGACTCATAACGCTCTTTCCACGTCATGCTGAACTCGTTCAGCATCCACGGATAAGCTGGGCCATCTCCCAGATTGGCGTCAGACGCTCAAACCGTGGCGCGCCGCCGACATATGCGCGGTTCCGCTCCTTCTATAGCGATCGGGCCGATTTCTCCGTGGATGCTGAAACAAGTTCAGCATGACGAGCACCGCAAACGGTCATGCCAGCGAAAGCTGGCATCTCATGAGGCGAAGGGCGTCCGCCCGACCCGCCGAGGCCCCAGCTTTCGCTGGGTGACGTCGCGGGATTTGCCGACGTGACGATGGATGCAGAGGCGGAAAGCGCTCAGCTCTCCAGCACCGCGTCGATCGCTTTCCCCACCGCCTCGATATCGGCCATCCCGTCGACGCGGCTCACCAGCCCCTTCGCCTCATAATAAGGCAGGATCGGCGCGGTCTTGGCGCGGTATTCGGCCATGCGGGTGCGCACCGTTTCCTCATTGTCGTCCGGGCGGCGCTTGAACTCGTGGCCGCCGCAGACGTCGCAGGTGTCCGCCGCCTTGGGCAGCTTGAAGCGATCGTGATAGCCCTCGCCGCAGGTGGCGCAGGTGAAGCGGCCGACGATGCGCTCGACCAGCGCGTCCTCGTTCACCTCCAGCTCGATGACATGATCCAGCTTGCGGCCCCTCGTCGCCAGCAACGCGTCGAGCGACACCGCCTGCGCCTGCGTCCGGGGATAGCCGTCGAAGATCGCGCCCGTCTCCGGCGCCAGCGCGTCGAGCGCATCGCCGATGATGCCGGAGACGATATCGTCGGAAACGAGCTGGCCCGCGTCCATCACCGCCTTGGCCTTGAGGCCCGTCGGCGTCCCCGCCTTCACCGCTGCGCGCAGCATGTCCCCGGTCGAAAGCTGGACCATGCCGCGCTCGTGCACGAGCCGCATCGCCTGGGTGCCCTTCCCCGCCCCCGGCGGCCCGAGCAGGATGATGTTCATGGCAACGCGTCCCCCCTCAATCCACTCCACGAAAACGGGTCAGGCGATCAGCGGCGCATGCCTCCGCGCAGCTTCGCCTTCTTCATCAGGTCGCCATATTGGTGGGCGAGCAGATGGCTCTGGATCTGCGTCACCGTGTCCATCGTCACGTTGACGACGATCAGCAGGCTGGTGCCGCCCAGCGCCATCGTCGGCAGGTTGAAGGTCTTCTCGGCGAACTCGGGGATGAGGCAGATCGCGGTCAGGTAGATCGCGCCCACCACGGTGATCCGGGTCAGCACATAATCCAGATAGTCGCCGGTCGCCTTGCCCGGGCGGATGCCGGGGATGAAGCCGCCATGCTTCTTGAGCTGGTCCGACGTCTCCTCCGGATTGAACACCACGGCGGTGTAGAAGAAGGTGAAGAAGACGATGCCGGCGCCGTAGAGCAGCAGATAGAGCGGCGCGCCGCGCTGAAGCGAAGTGGTGAGCGTGATCAGCACCTCGTTCCAGATCCCATGCCCCTGCTGGACGCTCTTGCCCAGGAACTGCGCGACCGTGAGCGGCATCAGCAGCAGAGAGGAGGCGAAGATCGGCGGGATGACGTTGGCGGTGTTGATCTTGAGCGGCAGATAGCTCTTGTCGCCCTGCATCATGCCGCGCGCCGTCTGTCGCTTGGGATATTGGATCAGGATCTTCCGGGTCGCGGCCTCCATGAAGCACATGAAGGCGATCATCGCGAAGGCGGCGACCAGCACCAGGATGATGGTGAGCGGCGAGACGGAGCCGGTCCGTCCGCTCTCGAAAAGCTGGCCCAGCACGGTCGGGAACTGGCTGACGATGCCCGCCATGATGATCAGCGATACGCCGTTGCCCACCCCGCGCGAGGTGATCTGCTCACCCAGCCACATCAGGAACATGGTGCCGCCGACCAGCGAGATCACGGTCGAGACGCGGAAGACGAGGCCGGGCGCGACCACGGCGGAAACGCCGTTCGCCCCGCCCCAGCTTTCCAGGCCCACCGCGATGAACCAGCCCTGGATCACCGTCAGGAACACGGTGAGATAGCGGGTATATTGGTTGAGCTTGGTCCGCCCGCTCTCGCCTTCCTTCTTCAGCGCCTCGAGCTGGGGCATAAGCGAGGTGGCGAGCTGGATGACGATCGAGGCGGTGATGTAGGGCATCACGCCCAGCGCGATCAGGCTCATGCGGTGCAGCGCGCCGCCCGAGAACTGGTTGAAGAAATCGAGCACGCCGCCGTGCGTCTGCTGGAACAGCGTACTGAGCGCGTGCGGATCGATGCCGGGCAGCGGCACGAAGCTGAGCAGGCGGAACACCACCAGCGCGCCCAGCGTGAACCACAGCCGCTTCTTGAGCTCGGTCGCCTTCGAAAAGTTCGACAGGCTGAGACTGGCGGCCATCTGATCGGCTGCGGATGCCATGAAGCGAGAATCCCCGGAAACGAAAAAGCGGCGGGTCGCGATCCTGCGCCCCGCCGCTCCATATAAGGAATGCGTCGGGCTTGTCTAAGCCCGATGCGACCAAAGGTTCAGGCGCGGGCGGAACGCTTGGCGTCGCGCACGCTGTTCTTCTTGGCGGCGGCCTTCTCGGCGGCCGGAACCACCTCGATCACCTCCACCGAGCCGCCCGCCTTCTCGATCGCGGCTTTCGCCGATGCGCTCGCGCCGGCCACCCGCATCGACAGCTTCGCGGTGAGCTCGCCTTTGCCGAGCACCCGCACGCCGTCCTTGCCGCCGCGCGCCACGCCCGCGGCCTTGAGCGCCGCATGATCGATCACGGCTTTGGCGTCGAGCTTCCCGGCGTCGATCAGCTTCTGGAGCTGGCCCAGATTCACCTCGGCATAATCCTTGGCGAAGGGGTTGTTGAAGCCGCGCTTCGGCAGCCGCATGTGGAGCGGCATCTGACCGCCCTCGAAACCCTTGATCGAGACGCCCTCGCGGCTCTTCTGGCCTTTCTGGCCGCGGCCGGCGGTCTTGCCCTTGCCCGAGCCGATGCCGCGCCCGACGCGGATGCGGCTCTTGCGGGCGCCCTGATTGTCGCGGATGTCGTTCAGTTTCATGTCTTGCACTCGCTTTCGCTTTTGTCGCGCTGCCCTCTCCCATTGGGAGGGGGATGGAAGGGCTTACCCCTCCACCTTCACCATATGCTGCACCTTGCGGATCATGCCGCGCACTTCGGGCGTGTCCTGAAGCTCGCGGGTCTTGTGCATCTTGTTGAGGCCGAGGCCGATCAGCGTCGCGCGCTGATCCTTCTCGCGGCGGATCGGCGAGCCGGTCTGCGTCACCTTGATCGTCTTGGCGGAAGCCTTCGCCATCGCGCTTACTCCGTGATCGCCGCGGCGTCGGCCGCCGCGACATCGGCCGAAGCGCCGCCGCGACCAAGCAGGTCGGCGATCTTCTTGCCGCGACGCGAAGCCACCGACTTCGGGCTGGTCTGATCCTTGAGCGCCTCGAAGGTGGCGCGGATCATGTTGTAGGGGTTGGAGGTGCCGACCGACTTGGTGACGACATCGTGCACGCCCAGGCTCTCGAAGATGGCGCGCATCGGGCCGCCCGCGATGATGCCGGTGCCCTGCGGCGCCGAACGGACGGTCACGCGGCCGGCGCCGAAATGGCCCCTGCCGTCATGATGCAGGGTGCGGCCTTCCTTCAGCGGCACGCGGATCATCGCCTTCTTGGCGGCCGCGGTCGCCTTCGAGATCGCCTCGGGCACCTCACGCGCCTTGCCGTGGCCGAAGCCGACCCGGCCCTTGGCGTCGCCGACCACCACCAGCGCCGCGAATCCGAAGCGCTTGCCGCCCTTCACCGTCTTGGAGACGCGGTTGATGTGGACGAGCTTCTCGACGAACTCCTCGCCGCCTTCCTCCTGATTGCGGCGATCGTCGCGGCGACCCCGGCCGTCACGGCCGCGCCCGCCTCGATCACCGCCGCCACGACCACGGCCGCCGCGCGGGCCACGGCCCTCGCGCGCGGGAGCGGCAGTCTCGGGAGCGGGAGCGGCGGTCGCCTCGACGGCGCCCTCGTTCTGGGTCTCGTCAGCCATCATCAGAACTCCAGTCCGCCTTCGCGGGCGGCATCGGCGAGCGCCTTGACGCGCCCGTGGAACAGGAAACCGCCGCGATCGAACACGACGGCGGAGACGCCGGCGGCCTTGGCCTTCTCGGCGACGCGCTTGCCCACCTCGGTGGCGGCCGCGACGCCCGCGCCGGACTTGCCCCGCACGTCCTTGTCGAGCGTCGAGGCGGAAGCGACGGTGCGGCCCGCCGCGTCATCGATCACCTGGGCGTAG
>DASSTK010000184.1:0-6608 GCA_035707945.1 Sphingomonas sp. | reverse complement strand
TGAGACGCTGGACGGCGAAGGCCTGCTGGGTGGAAACCACACCCTTGGGCCGGCCGGTAGTGCCGCTGGTGTAGAGTTGCAGCCAAGGGCGGATCGGGTCCACCGGCGCGCGCGGCGCCGGATTGGCGGCGGCGACCCGGGAACGCAGCCCCTCCGGCCTCTCATCATCCAGAACCAGCATGGGGAAGCCCTCCCCTGCCGCCGCGTGGATGATTTCCACGAACTCGCGCTCGGCGATCACGAGCGTGACCTCGCTGTCCTCGATCACATAGCGAGCCTCGGTTGCGGTGTTGCGCCAGTTGATCGGCACCACCACCGCGCCCGCGCGCGCCGCCGCGATCAACACCACGAAGAACATCTCGCTGTTCTTCGCCATGATCGCGACACGACCGCCAAGACCCACGCCATGCGCCGCCAACACCGCGACCATGCCGTCGCAGGCGCGATCGAGCTCGGCGTAGGTGAGGCTGTGGTCGCCATATCGCAGGGCGATGCGATTCGGCCGTGCAGCAGCGAAATGATTGGGATAGTCCGCCGGGAGCAGCACCGCGCCTTCGCCGATCGGCCGCCCTACCGCGCGGCCACGGCCGACGGCGCGCACGGCCTCCGTTCCCTCAGAAGCCGACATTATCCCCACCCTTGGTCTTCAGCATCTCGCGCGCCTCGGCCGGGGTGGCGATGGTGAGGCTCAACTCCTCCAGGATGCGACGAATCTTGGCGACCTGCTCGGCATTCGACGTCGCCATCTGACCTTTGCCCAGATAGAGGCTGTCTTCCAAACCTACGCGCACCGATCCGCCGAGCAGCGCCGAGAGCGTGACGAGGCGCATCTGATGCTTGCCCGCGGCAAGCGCCGAGAAGAAATAATCATCGCCGAACAGCCTGTCCGCGGTGTTCTTCATATGCAGGACATGATCAGGTTCCGGCCCGATACCGCCGAGGATGCCGAACACGCCCTGGATGAAGAAAGGCGGCTCGATGATCTTGCGATCCACGAAATGAGCAAGATTATAGAGGTGGGCCATATCGTAGCATTCGAATTCGAAACGCGTACCTTGCGCCGCGCATTCGGTCATCGCGCGTTCGATCTGGGCGAAAGTATTGGAGAGGATGAAGTCCTTTGTCATCTCCAGATAAGGCTTTTCCCAATCGAATTGCCACTCACTGATCTTGCCCCCCGCGCCTGAGATGTTGAAATTGATCGAGCCCATGTTCATCGAGCAGACCTCGGGCTTCAGCGCCTTCGTCGGCGCGAGCCGATCGTCGAGGCTCATGCCCAAGCCGCCGCCGGTGGTGATGTTCAGGATCGCATCGGTCGATTGCTTGATGCGCGGCATGAACTTTTGAAAAAGCGCGGGATTCTGATCCGGTTTGCCGGTGTTGGGATCGCGCGCGTGGAGATGCAGCATTGCGGCCCCCGCCTCGGCCGCGGCGATCGCCTCGGCCGCGATCTGATCGGGGGTGATCGGCAGGTGCGGCGTCATGGTCGGCGTATGAATCGACCCGGTGACGGCGCAGGTGATGATGACCTTATCGGACTTCTTCATGGCGTTCTCCAGGCGCGCGTCGCCAGCGCGCGTCTATGTTGTTTCGGGCGGACGGGTACGAAGGCTAGAGGATTTCGCCCAACACCGTGCCGACCTCGTAACTCTCGCCCGGCTGCTTGATAATGCGGAGCGTGCCGGATGCGGGCGCATCGACCTCCTGGGTCGATTTATCGCTTTCCAACGCGAACAGCGGCTCGCCTTCCTTGACCTCGCCGCCGTCGGCCACCAGCCATTCGGCGAGCACGCCCTCGTTCATCGAGAAGCCGAGCTTGGGGAGAAGAATTTCGGTCGCCATATGTCCTCTCGTCTGCGGCCGTTCGCGGCCGATAGTGATCTAGCGTATTATACCGGGAAAGCGAGGCGCGCAACGACTCCCGATGAAGAATGGATTATGGTATGCCTATATACCATTTGCCTGCGCGCCAACCCTGAATGCGAATGACGAAGCCTCGAACGGAGGGCCGGATGACCGATTATGTCCCAATCGATGAAGCCCGCGGGATGCCTGGGCTGAAGCTGGTGGCGACACCCGGCATTCCCAATCCCTGGACGGAAGCCGTCAAGGGCATTCTGTTTGTAAAGCGGCTCGATCATATTCGTGTGGCCCAGATCGCCGGCGAGAGTAACGCCGAACTGGTCGCGTGGGCGGGCATCAACAGCGCGCCGATATTGATCCACGAAAGTGCGCCGCCAAAGTCCGGTTGGGGCGATATTCTGTTGCTTGCCGAACGTCTGGCTCCCGAACCCCGGCTCATCCCCGCCGATGAGCAGGAACGCGCGATCATGTTCGGACTGGCGCACGAACTCTGTTCGGAGGACGGAATCGGCTGGAACCGGCGTCTGCTCTTTTTCGCGGATGCCGAGGCGGCTCTCGAAAAGCTGGGAAATTCGATGGACCGCAGCGGCTTCGATCGGATGAACCGCAAATACGGGCATGGCGGTGATGCGGCCCACGCCCGCGCGCGGTTGGGCGCGATCCTGCGGATGCTGAGCCGACATCTGCTCGCCAGACGCTCGTTCGGCCCTCATTATCTAGGCGATCGCCTGACGGCCCTCGATATCTATTCGGCAACCTTCATGGCCATGATCCGCCCGCTACCGCTCGATCTTTGCCCGATCAGCCCTGATCTGCACGCCAGCTACACCGCTACAGACCCCGCCATCATCGAGGCCGCGGACGAGATTCTGTTTGAACATCGGGACTTCATCTACCGGACATATCTGGAACTGCCGGTCCGGCTATGATCTTTTAGCCGGTCACTTCCTGATGGAAGCGACGCAGCACGCCGCCGATATCCTCTCTCCGCCATTCATTGAGCAGAACCACCAGCAAATGATGTTGGGCGCGGGCAAGAAAGACGTCGCGCAAGCGCGGATCTCTACGATCCTTCACCTCGCCAATCGCGGGCACCTCACGCTCGATCAGCGCGGGCGCGTCCAGCATCCAGGCGACGCCGAGCAGGGCCTGGGCAAGCCGCAGCGAGCGCACGAACCCCACCTGATCCACCGCCGGGCCGCCGAGCACATGATATTCGTCGAGAAGCAGAGTGATCAGACCATCCTCGTGCGCATCGAGAAAATCGGTTTCGGCCGCGCAGATCATCCCGAAAAAGGATTGGGCGAGATTCATCTGGGCGACGCTGCCCCAATCGAGCAGGCCTACCTGTAATTTTCCCTCCTCGTCCCGCCAGAACCAGGCATTGTCGAGATTCATGTTCCAGTGGCAGAGCGTGATGAGATCCGGCTCGCCGTTGAGATGGCGACGGATCGCATCCTGCATCTCGAATGTCTCCATCGCCTCGCGAGAGAAGCGATCGAGGAAGGCGGGATCGCCCAGCCCATCCGGGAAAAGTCCGAGGTGATCGGCCGCGAAGGATTTGAGCTTGGCGAGCTTCGCCGCCAGTTCGTCGGCGGTATAGGGAATGCGGCTGCCGAGATCGGCGCCGTTCGCATCGAAGGGAAATTGTCGGTCGATCTCCGCGCCGATGCGCCCGGCCTTATGCGCGGCGGCGAGTCTCGCCATCGCCTTCGTCAGCGCCCGATAATGCCCAAGCGGATCCTCCACCTCATAATCGAGGCATTTGTCATGCGCGGGCTCGACGCTGTCCTCGCCGTAGGGAACGCGTGCGGTGATCAGCAAGCCGCTTCTCGTCTCCGGGTCATAATCTCCGAAAAAGCAGGCGGGCACGGTGAGAGGGAAATCGTCGCGCCGCGAGAGCAGGGCGAAACGTATCTCCGGCTCCATGAGCGGGCCGAAGAGATCACGCAAAGGATCGCCGAAATCGCGCGGAAACTTACAGAAAAGCCGTTCGTCCAGCCCCTCGCCCGGAATATCGTAGCGCACATTGAGGATCAGCTTGCGTCCCATGCCGCCGCCGAAAAACTCCTGGGTCCGCTCGATCGCGACGACGCGACGCTCCGTCGGCAGCGCACCAGTCGCATGAAAAGCGCGAGTCAGCCATTCCGGCCCCGCCTCCACCAACGCGGCGATGCTGGTTGGAAATGCGACGCCCGTGAACCGGCCCGGCGCCTGTGCGGGCAATTTCGCGATCTGCGCCGCCTCGCTCGCCATATCAGGCGCTTTCCGCGATCACGGCGCTGATCGCATCGAGAAACATCGGTGTCATCGAATGGCCGACATGGGCGAGCTTGAGATCGTGCACTCGGCCCTGATCGTAGGCGTTGCTGGTCATCTGACAGGCGGTGAGATTGCGTAGATGCCCCCAGATACGGAAGAAACGCAGACGTTCGGGCGAGATATCGATACCGCCGGACGCGCGATAAGTCGCCATGAAGCGATCCCAGTCGAGCGAACTGCCCGCGGTGTTGCACGCATAGCCGACATCCTCGGCCGGATCGCCGATGTGCGAGAATTCCCAGTCCACCAACGCAGACAGCCGGCCCTCGTCCACGATCATGTTGTGGAAACCGACATCCCCGTGGAGCAGCACGGCACGTTCCGGCGCGTCAGGAATGTTGGCCAGCAGATAGCCGTAAAAGCTCAGCACGGCGGGGGACGGCACGCTCATCTCGGAAAGATAGAGGTCGCGAATCTGGCGGATATAGCGCTCGGCCGCCTCGGCGCAGGTAAGGTTCCAGAGATCCGGCGCTATCATCTCGCTCACCGAGCCCAGTTCAGGCATCGGCGGCAGCGCGTGGAGCTTCGCCAGATTGGACGCGAGCAGATCGGCGAAGTCAGCCGAAAGCGCGCCGGAGGCCGAGAACACATCGCCGCCGGATGTCCCCGGCGCGCGGCTCATGACGAGAAAGTTGCCGCCCGGAAGCAACCGATGTTCAGTATCGAGCCATAAGGCCTCGGGCGCCGGGAAGCCATTCTCATAAGCGGCGCGGATCACGCGATATTCGCGATCGATGTGGTGGCAATCATTGTCCATGGTCGGCTTCAATCGATCGCGGCGCATCACGAAACCGCCGGAAAGCTTGGCTCCATCCACCTCGAACAGCGTCGTCTCCTTGCCGTAGCCGCCGGGCAGGGCCTTGAAGGATGCGACCTTCAGCCCCGTGTCCCCGAAGCGATCGCGCAGATAGATCTCCAGCCGCTCGCGGTTGATTTCGATATCCTCCTCGGCGGGCTTGGGGCGGTCGCCTCCCATAAGCTCCACGGTGCGCTGCCGCTCCGCGCTCGTCACATCCCGCAACACTGAAAGACGCTCCTCATGCGGCAGCGCCGGCGATCCCGTGATGCGCTCGGCGAGGTCGGCCCAGGCGGAGAGCAGACGCTGCTCCTCCGCATCGCGGCTCACCATGTCCGTCGGCTTGCTCGCCATCACCTCGGTGCGCAGCCGCTGGAGTTCGGCATCGAGCGCCGGCGAGGCCTTCGCCAGATCGAGCCGCTTCGAAGTCTCGGCGAGTTGATCGGCCAGCCGAGACGTCCAGGCCTCGAACAGCATCGGGCCATAGCATTCGCGGGATTCGACGAGGTTGAGCGTGGCCAGCACGGCCTCCTCATCGGTGGCGTAGCCGATGTCCGGCCCCAGATAGCGGGCCATTGTGGTATTGAGGGTGCCGATGATGCGGGGCGTCTGAGGCAAGGTCCACTCCTGTCGCGGCTTATGCGGCCATCGTTCTGGAGCAAGACCTATCCCATCAGGACCGCTTCTGAACAGAGGATAATCATACGCTAGCTGACTTTATCGAAACACCCGATAGCTGCGATCCTCCGGCTTACGGCCGCCCGGCTCCGCCGTCATGCCGAGCGGCAGGTCTGACCAGTCGGCCGAATCCGGGTAGCGCCGCCACCAATCGATCATCACCACGCGGTACGCGATGCGCCAGACATCCTTGCGCTTCTCGAAACGATCGAGATAGCGGCCGCCGACGATCAGATCCCACGGCCCGGCTTCGCCCGGAATACGATGAAAGCTGTGGAAGCAGGATTCCACGCGCGCCGTTTCATCGTCGATCTCGATCAGGATGTTGCCGAGGCTGTGCATCGTCTGATCGAGCGGACGCAGCGCCGGAATCACGAAGGCGATGAACTCATCGCGGGAGCCGACGAAGCCGGCATGCTCATCCAGAGCGTCGGGCCAATAGACGTCGCGCAGGAGATCCTCGTCCAGCCGATCGATCCCACGGCAATAACGATAGAGGCAATCGCGTATCGCCTCCCGATCGGCCAGTTCGCGGGCGAACTCGGTCACGCTTCTCATACCTGCTTCCCTAGAACCACATCGGCAGCCGGAAATGCTCGCGCAGCATCCGCTCGCGATGCGCGATCAGGACGTCCGGCACCGGCGCATCGAGCATTTCGCCCACTGTCTGGGTCCACACCCGATAGAAATCCGGCATAGGGCAGGCGGCCTCGTCCATCGGCGCGACCATGTTGGAGAAGGCCGTCCAGTAGATGTCCGCCGCGCTCAGGGCTTCGCCGACCAGATAAAGGCGTCCGGCTTCAGCCTGGGCCTTCATCCGCCGCGCCAGCATGTCCAGGATCGCGCGACAGCGGCGGACGGCATGGTCCAGCGACGCGCCGCTCGCGAACTTCCGCTTCATATGATCCATCGGCACGCCGCCCGTGGTTCTCTCGATCGCTTCGAAGGT
>DASSTK010000183.1:0-5619 GCA_035707945.1 Sphingomonas sp. | reverse complement strand
TCGGCCTCCCATTTCGCCAGGATCGCCGGCTCCCTGGCGGCAAGCCCCGCCTTCATGGGAAAGTCGGTCTTCGGCAGGAAGACGGTGTCGCGCCAGTCGCGTTTGTTCTGCTCGGTGTCGGCCATGTCGGCAGCGGGACTTAGAGGGCGGCGGGGATTCCGGCAAGGACGCGGCGCGCTTCCGCGCAATCGGCCTCGATCCGGGCGGTGAGCGCGCCGAGATCATCGAACTTTGCCTCGTCGCGCAAATGGGCGATCAGTTCCACGGCGATGCGTTGGCCGTAGAGATCGCCGGAGAAATCAAAGAAGGTGGGTTCGAGCAGCTCGACCGGCGGATCGAAGCTCGGTCGGACGCCGAGGTTCGCCGCCCCCTCCAGCACCCGCCCGTCCGGCAGCCGCCCGCGCACCGCATAGATGCCGTAACGCGGGCGCAGATAATCGCCCAGGCGCAGATTGGCGGTGGGGAAGCCGATGGTGCGGCCGAGCTTCGAGCCGTGCTCGACCACGCCCTCGATGGTGAAAGGGCGGGTGAGCAGCCGCGCGGCCGCCGCCGTCTCGCCCGCGCGCAGATGCTCGCGGATGCGCGTGGAGGAGACGACGCCGCCCTCAGCCGCGACCGGCGCGATCGCTTCCGCCTCCATGCCGTGCGCCTCGGCCATCGCGGCGAGCGCCTGCGTGTCGGCGGCGCGATCCTTGCCGAAGGTGAAATCCTCGCCCGTCACCAGTCCACACGCGCCGATCCGCCCGACCAGCCATTCCTCGAAAAAGGCCTGCGGGCTCATCGCCGCCATGTCGCGATCGAAGGGCAGCGCCAGCGCGCCGTCCACGCCGAAAGCATCGAACAGGTCCATGCGCTGCGGCAGGGTGGTGAGCAGGAAGGGCGGCGCATCGGGCCGGAACAGCCGCGCCGGGTGCGGATCGAAGGTGACGACCAGCGCCGGCCGCCCTTGTTCGCGGGCGCGCGCCATCGCCCGGCCCACCACCGCCTGGTGGCCGAGATGGAATCCGTCGAAATTGCCGAGCGCCACCACCGCGCCGCGCAAGGCCGCGGGCACGGATTGATCGCCGGGAAGCCGATCCATGCGGCGGCCTATAGCAGAGGGGGAGGGGAAGCCAAGAAGCGGCGACAAGGGCGTGATTCGCCGAAACGAAAGATCGTGCTCCTGCAAAGGCAGGAGCCCAGAGTCGCGGGTGTCGGCGCTTGCAACCCAGGGCTCCTGCCTTCGCAGGAGCACTCGCGCTGTGCGCCTACTCCCGCACCAGGGTCACGAAATCGAAATCGGGGCCGCCCATCTCACGGCGGGCGACGCGCCAGCCTTCGCCCAGCGGCGGCATCTTCGTGTCGCCCTCCGGCGAGCGATGCACCTCGGTCAGCTCGATGCGGGTCGCGTGGGGCAGGAACAGGCGGTAGATTTCCGCTCCGCCGATCACCGCGATCTCCTCCGCGTCGCCCGCCATCGCGATCGCGCTCTCGACATCGTGCGCTACTTCCGCGCCCGGCGCGGACCAGCCGGGATCGCGGGTCAGCACGATATGGCGGCGGCCGACGAGCAGGCTGGGAAAGCTCTCGAAGGTCTTGCGGCCCATCACCATCGGCTTGCCCATCGTCATCGCCTTGAAGCGCTTGAGATCGGCCGGAAGCCGCCAGGGCAGGCCGCCCTCCACCCCGATCACGCCGTTATCCGCGCGGGCGACGTAGAAGGTGATATCGGGCTTCCTCATACCGCCGTGCTCCTGCGAAGGCAGGAGCCCAGGGCCGCCGGGTTCGTCGCCTGAAGCTCTTGGCTCCTGCTTTCGCAGGAGCACGGGACGGCGTCTATCCTCACACCGCCACCTGGGCCTTGATGTGCGGGTGGGGCTCATAGCCTTCGATCAGGAAATCCTCGGGCTCATAGCCGTCGATCGTCTCCGGTCGGCGGAGGATGCGCAAGGTGGGGAGCGGCCTTGGCTCGCGGGTCAGTTGCAGGCGCGCCTGCTCCAGATGGTTGGAATAAAGGTGGCAATCGCCGCCGGTCCACACGAACGTCCCCGGCTCCAGATCGCATATCTGGGCGAGGATATGGGTGAGCAGCGCATAGCTCGCGATGTTGAACGGCACGCCCAGGAACACGTCGGCCGAGCGCTGATAGAGCTGCAGGTCCAGCCGCCCGTTCGCCACCCGCGTCTGGAACAGGCAATGGCAGGGCGCGAGCGCCATGTTCGGCAGGTCGGCCGGGTTCCAGGCGGAGACGACCTGACGGCGCGAGGCGGGCTTTTCGCGGATTTCGCGGAGCAGTTCGGCGATCTGGTCGATATGGCGGCCGTCGGGCGCTTCCCAGTCCCGCCACTGCTTGCCGTAAACCGGGCCGAGATCGCCCGCCTCGTCGGCCCATTCATCCCAGATGCTCACCTTGCGGTCGCGCAGCCAGCGGATGTTCGTGTCGCCGCGCAGGAACCACAACAACTCGACGATGATCGAGCGCAGATGCAGCTTCTTGGTGGTGACGAGCGGAAAGCCCTTGGCCAGATCGAAGCGCATCTGGTGCCCGAACACGCTCAACGTGCCGACGCCGGTGCGGTCCTGCTGCGCCGCGCCTTCATCGAGGATGCGGGCGATGAGATCGAGATAGGGCTTCATGCTCTACAGCCTCCGCCCCGCCGCGTCGCAGGGATGGATGGAGTGTGGCGTGGGGCGGGGGCCGACCGCTTCGAACATCGCCAGATAGCCGCCCGCCGCCGGCATCGGCGTCTGCATCACGCGTTTGTAGCCGACCGCCTCGAACTCGCATCTGAGCACCGCCGGGGGCGTGCCGTGGCGATCGGTGGGGCGGTTCGCGTCCACCACCACCACGCGGCCCGTGCGGGTGAGCGAGGGGCGGAGATTCCACAGGAACTCGTAGGGCTGTTTGATCTCGTGATACATATGCACCATCATCACGCGATCGAAGCTGTTGACCGGCAGCTTGGGATTGGCCGGATCGCCCAGCCGGACGCTGACGTTATCGAGCTGCTCGCGCGCCACGCGCTCGGCGAGATGCTCGGTGACGGCGGGCACGATGTCCTCGGCCAGCACGCGGCCCTTGGAGCCGACGCGGGCGGCGAGGCGGATGGTGTAATAGCCCTCGCCCGCGCCGATATCCGCCACCGTCATGCCGCGCTTGACGCCCGCCTTGTTCATCACGGACGGAGCCTCGCCCGCGCGATCGCGATCGGCCTCGGTCGACCAGCGATCGCTGACGATACTGGCGACGGGCCGGGCGGGGAGCGGAAAGCCGTCCGCGTTGCGCGGGAAATCGGGCGTCGGCGCGGGGCTCGACCCGCAGGCGGAAAGCGCCGCCGGCAGCGCGGCGGCGGCCGCCAGCGCGAGGGCGGCGCGCGCCCTCAATCCACGTCCTCCACCTCCACCGCCTCGCCCGTCACCCGCTGCGAGAGCGCGGCGGCCATGAAGGGATCGAGCGCGCCGTCCAGCACGTCCGACGGCGCGGTGGAGGTGACGCCCGTGCGCAGATCCTTCACGAGCTGATAGGGCTGGAGGACGTAGGAGCGGATCTGGTGGCCCCAGCCGATATCGGTCTTGGTGGCGTTGACCGCGTTGGCCTCCTCCTCGCGTTTGCGCAACTCATGCTCGTAGAGACGCGCGCGAAGCTGCTTATAGGCTTCGGCCTTGTTCTTGTGCTGCGATCGCTGGTTCTGGCAGGCGACGACGATGCCGGTCGGCAAATGGGTGATGCGCACCGCCGAATCGGTGGTGTTGATATGCTGCCCGCCCGCGCCCGATGAACGATAGGTGTCGATCCGAAGCTCGCTCTCGTTCACCTGGATGTCGATGTCGTCGTCCACCTCGGGATAAACCCAGACGGAGGCGAAGCTGGTATGGCGGCGCGCCGAGCTGTCATAGGGGCTGATGCGGACGAGTCGGTGGACGCCGCTTTCCGTCTTGGCCCAGCCATAGGCGTTCTCGCCCTTGAGCATCATGGTGGCGGACTTGATGCCCGCCTGCTCGCCGGCGTGATAGTCGATCAGCTCCACCTTCATGCCGTGGCGCTCGGCCCAGCGCGTGTACATGCGCTGGAGCATTTCGGCCCAGTCCTGACTTTCGGTGCCGCCCGCCCCGGCGTTGACCTCGATATAGGTGTTGTTGGCGTCCGCCTCGCCGGCCAGAAGCGCCTTCACCTTGTCCGTCTCGGCCCGCCCGGCGAGCTGGGCGAGGCTGGCGTTGGCCTCCGCCTCCATCTCGGCGTCGCCCTCGGCTTCCGCCATTTCGATCAACTCGACGGTGTCGTCCCGCTCGCGCTCGATCGCGTTCACCGCCGCGATCGATTCGTCGAGGCGGCGGCGCTCCTGCATGATCGCCTGAGCCTGTTTGGGATCGTTCCAGAGCGACGGGTCTTCCACCCGCGCGTTCAGCTCGTCGAGGCGCCTGAGCGCGCGCTCCCAATCGAGGAAGCGGCGGACGAGCGCCATCGCGGCGTTGATCGTATCGACATGGGCTTGCGCTTCGGCGCGCATGGGAAACTCCGATATTCGAACTGCGTCATGCCAGTGAAGGGGGGCATGGCTCAAGATGGGGAGCGCGTGCTCGCTTCGGCAAGACGCGCCGGGCGAGCGCGACGGGGTTAGTAGATGCCGCCCTCGCGGAGCAGGAACTCGCTGTCGCGCGGGGGCGGGGCGTTGGTCTTGGGGGCTTCCTTGATCGCCACCTCGCGCTTGATGGTGCGCTTGGGCTCGGTCGCCGGCTTGAACTGCTCCCAGATGATGGGCGAGAGCGGATCGTTCGAGGGCCAGGCCCCGAACACGCGCCGCCCGGTGTGGCGGTCGATGCGCACCAGCCGGATGCCCGGTGCGATCGGCAGCGGCACGACCGGCATGTCCTTCATCGCGGCGGTGGCGAACTGCTGCCAGACCGGGAGCGCGATCGTTGCGCCCTGGGCATAGTGGCCGAGCGGACGGGGCTGATCGTAGCCGACATAGAGGCCGGCGATGAGATCGGCCGAGCCGCCGATATACCAGACGTTGGTGGGGCCGGTGGTGGTGCCGGTCTTGCCGAACAGCGGACGGCCGAAATTCTTGAGCCGCACCGCCGTGCCGCGCTTCACCACGCCTTCCATCATATGGAGGATCTGCGAGGCGGTCATCGCGTTCATCACCTGGCGGCCGCGCACCGGCGGGCGCGGCATGGGCTTGCCGTCCCAATCGGGCATGTTGCAGCGGTCGCACGGCCTCGTGTCGGCGCGCCAGATCACCTTGCCGTGGCGATCCTGCACATAATCGATCAGGGTGGGCGGCATCTGGCGGCCGAGATTGTCCATCGCCGCATAGGCGTTGACGAGCTTGAGGACGGTTGTGTCGCCCGCGCCGAGCGAGATCGCCAGCACCGGCGGATAATCGCCGATTCCCAGCTTCTTCGCCAGCGCCACGATCTTGTCCATGCCGATCTGGTTGGCGATGCGCACCGTCATCAGGTTGCGCGATTGCTCGAGGCCCCAGCGCATCGTGCGCGGGCCGGCATAGCCGCCTTCGAAGTTGCGGAAACATTTGGTGCCGAGCGCGGCCGATTGATAGACGCAGAAGGGCCCGTCCACCACGATCGAGGCGGGGGTGAGGCCGTTGTCGAGCGCGGCCGAATAGACGATCGGCTTGA
>DASSTK010000182.1:0-5901 GCA_035707945.1 Sphingomonas sp. | reverse complement strand
AGCAGGCTCGCGCCGCCGCTCAGCGCCCTGACCGCGCCGGCGTCGATCAGCACCCGGCCGCGCGCGGTGAGCCGACCGGCGAGCCACGCCTTGCGCGCCCCGCTGCCGCCGCTCGCGGGAAAGATGGTGCCGCGTCCGTCTGCCAGGAAAGCGGCGAGGGGATGCGCGCGCCGTCCGCCGGCGATGGCGAGATGCGCGCCGGCGGCGTGCGCGATGCGCGCGGCGAGCAGCTTGGCGACCATGCCGCCCGACCCCATGCCGGAAGCGGAACCTCTATCCGCCATCGCCATCACGCTGTCGTCGAGCGTCGCCACCTCCTCGATCAGCGTGGCGGAAGGATCGCTCTGCGGGTTGGCGGTATAGAGCCCGTCCACGTCGGAGAGCAGGATCACGCCGGAAGCGCCCGCCGCCTGCGCCACGCGCGCGGCCAGCCGGTCATTATCGCCGAAGCGGATTTCCGCTGTCGCCACCGTGTCGTTCTCGTTGACGACCGGCGCCACGTCCAGCGCCAGCAGGCGCGCGAAAGTGGCGGACGCATTGAGATAGCGCCGCCGATCCTCGAGATCGTCCAGGGTCAGCAGCATCTGCGCGGCGGTGAGGCCGTGCGCGCCCAGCAGCTCCGCCCAGCATTGGGAAAGCGCGATCTGGCCGGTGGCGGCGGCGGCCTGCGCGTCCTCCAGGCTGGCGCGGCCGCCTTGCGGCAGGCCCAGCCGCCGCGCGCCGAGCGCGATCGCGCCCGATGAGACGATGATGATCCGCTGCCCGTCCGCGCGCGCGGCGGCGATATCCTCCACCACGCTCTCGAGCCATGCGCGGCGCACCTGCCCGGCCGCATCGACCAGCAGCGCCGAGCCGATCTTGACGACCAGCACGGGGCAATGGGCGGGGGCGAAACGATCGGCGCGGGTCATCGGCTCGGGGACACGCCTCGACAACGGGAGGAACAGCAGAGTGCCGGCTTAAGCGGAAGCGCTCCGCCTCACAATGGGGACCAGGGCGCTTCTTCGCCTTCGTCGCTCGGCTGGGCGCTGGTGGGAAGCGGGCCGATCGCCTCGACCAGCCGATCGAGCACTGGCCCAAGTCCCTCGCCGGTCGCGCCCGAAAGGGGCAGCGGGCGCTCGCCGCTCGCTTTCTCCAGCGCCGTCATCAGCTCGGCGCGCCGTTCACCGTCGATCGCGTCGATCTTGTTGAGCGCCAGCACCTCGGGCTTGTCATCCAGCCCTGCGCCGTAGCTCTCCAGCTCGCCGCGCACGACATGATAGGCCTCCACCGGATCGTCGCCGGTGGCGTCGACGAGGTGGAGCAGCACCCGGCAGCGTTCGATATGGCCGAGAAAGCGGTCGCCGATGCCGGCCCCTTCGGCCGCGCCTTCGATCAACCCCGGAATGTCGGCCAGCACGAACTCGCGATCACGATGACTGACCACGCCGAGTTGCGGGCGCACCGTGGTGAAGGGATAATCGCCCACCTTGGCCTTGGCGTTGGTGACGGCGTTGATGAAGGTCGATTTGCCGGCGTTGGGCAGGCCCACCAGCCCGGCGTCGGCGAGCAGCTTCAGGCGCAGCCACACCCACATCTCCTCGCCCGGCCAGCCCGGCTGATGCTGGCGCGGCGCGCGGTTGGTGGAGCTTTTGTAGCTCATATTGCCGCGCCCGCCGTCGCCGCCGCGCAGGAAGACCTGCCGCTGACCGGCGACGGTGAAGTCGGCGAGCACCGTCTCGCGGTCCTCGTCCAGCACCTGCGTTCCGACCGGCACCTGGATGACCAGATCCTCGCCGCCCGCGCCCGTCCGGTTCGCGCCCGCGCCGCCCTTGCCGCGCGGGGCCCTGAAATGCTGGGTGTAGCGGAAGTCGATCAGCGTGTTGAGGCCGGGCGCCGCCTCGAACACGATATCGCCGCCCTTGCCGCCGTTGCCGCCGTCCGGCCCGCCATATTCGATGAACTTCTCGCGCCGGAAGCTGACCGCGCCGGGGCCGCCCGCGCCGGAGCGGATGAAGATCTTGGCCTGATCGAGAAAGTGCATGGGGCTTCTTTCTTCGTCATGCTGATGAAAATCAGCATCCGGACGCACTCTCTATCGACCTTTCGACGTAGCGCGTCTGGACCCTGACATGTCGTCAGGGTGACGATGGAGTGCATGGAATGCGCGCTCTTAGCGGCTCGGGGCGGCCTTCGCCACCCCGTCCGCGCTACGCCGCGTGCGCGTACATCATGCAGTCGACCGCGTGGTTGCGCACCGCGCTCCAGCGCTGCTGCACCTCGCCGGTGCGCTCGAAGCCCAGCTTCTCCAGAACGCGGCCCGAGGCGGGATTGTCCGGGAAGTGACCGGAGGTGAGCGACCGGAGCCTCAACCCCTCGCGCGCCATCCCGATCACCGCCTCGCCCGCTTCGGTGGCGAAGCCCAGCCCCCAGCAGGGCCGCGCGATCCAGTAATCGAGCTCGGCCCCATCCTCGCCCGCTTCGCGCAGCGCCACGCCGCCGACCAGCTTCGGCTGACCGCGGGTGCGCACGAAGATCAGCAGCTCCGGCAGCGCATCCGCATCGCGATCGCGCGCCAGGAACGCTTCCGCATCCTCCAGCGAATAGGGCCAGGGGGTTCCCGGCAGCTTGTCGATCACGGCTTCGTCCGAAAGGGCCGCGAACAAATCCGGCGCATCCTCGCGCCAGCCCGGCCGCAACAGCAGCCGATCGGTTCTCGCAAACATGGGTCTTGTGCCTCTCCACTCGGTCGGCACAACGCGTCTAGGCCCGAAGGGTTACGCGCCGGCGACAGTTAATTTCGAGGGAGAGCAAAAAATAAGGGAGCCGGGGCGACCCGTCTCCCTCGCGGCACCGCTCGTCGATGCCTGGGGTCGCCCGTTCCCGGACGACCCTTCTCGTCGTCCGTTATTCCGCCGCTTGGGCCATCGCATCGACCGACACATATTTGCGGCCGAGCTTGCCCGCGTGGAATCGCACGCGGCCCGCGATAAGCGCGAACAGCGTGTGATCCTTGCCCATGCCGACATTCGCGCCGGGATAGACCTTGGTGCCGCGCTGGCGGATGATGATGTTGCCGCCGATCACGTCCTGACCGCCGAACTTCTTGACGCCGAGGCGGCGGCCGGCCGAATCGCGGCCGTTGCGCGAGGAGCCGCCTGCTTTCTTGTGTGCCATTGTCCGTTACTCCTTGGGCTTTGCCGTGTCGCTCAGGCCTCGGCGGCGGCGGGTTCGCCCGCCTCGCTCTTCCTGGCCTTGGCGGCCTTCGCCTTCTTCTGCTCGCCACCGACCGAGAGGATCTCGAGGATGGTGTGCTGCTGGCGATGGCCGTTGCGACGGCGATAATTGTGGCGGCGGCGCTTCTTGAAGACGATCACCTTCTCGCCCTTCGCCTGGGCGATGATCTTCGCCGAGACGGCAAGGCCATCGGTCGCCTTCGCCTCGCCGTCGGCGCCGGCGAACAGCACGTCGCCGAGCGTCACGGTGTCACCGGCTTCGCCGGCGAGCTTCTCGACGACGATCTTGTCTCCGGCGGCGACGCGATACTGCTTGCCGCCCGTGCGCACGATAGCGAACATGGCTCTCTCTTGTTCTAGCTCGAAACTGGCCGCGCGCGAAAGGAGGCGGCTGCCCCACGGCCCCGCGCGGAAAGCCGGTCCGCTAGGGGATTCGGGTCGGCCTGTCAATCGGGAAGGGGGGCTTTTCCGCCCTCAATGGCGATGTTCGCGCCGCAGCCGGTAGCGGCCGTCCACGAAGGCGTCGAACAGTCCTTCGAGCGCCGGATGCTCCACAGGCTCCTCGCTGCGATCGGCGACGAGGTTCTGCTGGCTCACATAGGCGATGTAGCTCGAATCGGCCGTCTCGGCGAGCAGATGGTAGAAGGGCTGCTCCTTGGCCGGGCGGATGCCTTCCGGAATCGCTTCATACCATTCCTGGGTGTTGGCGAAGACGGGATCGACATCGAACACCACGCCCCGGAAATCGAGCAGCCGGTGGCGCACCACGTCTCCCACCGAGAAGCGGGCATGAACCACGCCCGGCGCGGCGAGCACGGCGGCGGGCGGAGTCAGGCGCTCGGGGCGCGAGGCGGGGATGCTGGATTCGCTCATCATCTCTCTATCTAGGGCGCTGGCGCGGCGAGGCAAGCGCGATGCCCTTGGCAAGCGCCGCGCGGCCCGCTAAGGCCCCCGCCTCACGACCCCGGCGCGCCACCCCGCGCGCCGCTCGCCTGTCATGCGGAGAGGTGCCAGAGTGGTCGATTGGGACGGTCTCGAAAACCGTTGTGGGTGCAAGCTCACCGTGGGTTCGAATCCCACCCTCTCCGCCACGCCTCTTGCGCGCGTCCTCGAACAGGCTCAGCGCAGCGTCGTCATCGCGAGCGGGTCGAGCGGGCTGATCTCCTGAGCACGGCCCTCGCGCAGCTTGCGGGGCCATTCGGGATCGCCGAGCAGGGAACGGCCGATCGCCAGCAGATCGAACTCCCCTGCCTCCATCATCGCCGTCACCCGATCGAGATGATCGAGCGAGACGGGCGGCAGGGCCAGGCCGGGGCTGGCCGCCTCCTCCTCGGTGAAGAGGCCGCCAAGCCCGATCGAGCCGACGGCGATCGAGGGTTTGCCGGTGAGCCTCCTGGCCCAGCCGGCGAGGTTGAGGGGGCTGCCTTCGAATATCGGCGTCCACGCCTCGCGTTGGGAGCAGTGGAAGATGTCGACGCCCGCCTCGGCAAGTGGCTCCAGCAGCGCCTCCAGCTCGACGGGCGTATCGGCGATGCGGGCGTCATAGGCGCCGATCTTGAACTGTGAGATGCGCAGGAGGATCGGGAAATCCGGCCCGACCGCAGCGCGGACGGCGGCGATGGCCTCGGCGGGGAAGCGGGCGCGCGCCGCGGGCGAGCCGCCGTAGCGATCGCTCCGCCGATTGGTCCGCGCCCACAGGAACTGATCGAGCAGGAAGCCGTGGCCGGCATGAATCTCCACGCCGTCGAAGCCGAGCGCGCGGGCGGCGGCGGCCGCATCGGCGAAGGCGGCGATCACGGCGACGATGTCGCGCTCGTCCATCGCGCGGCCGCTGGGGGCGGAGCCTGCGTCCAGATCGGCGATGGCGTAGCCGGAGGGGCCGATCGCGTGGGGCGCGCCGAAGCTCTCGCGCCGTCGCTCCATGCCGGTATGCCAGAGCTGCGGGATCAGCTTGCCGCCGGCGTGGCGGACATCCGCCGCGACGGCTCGCCAGCGCGTGAGCGCGCTTTCGCCGAAAAAGTGCGGGCCGGTGCCATCATAATCAGCGAGATCGTGCCCGATCGCCGCCGCGCCGGTGACGATCAGGCCGACGCCGCCTTCGATCCTTCGGCGATAATAAGCGGCGTAATCGGGGTGCGGCACGCCCGCATCGGCATGGGCGCGGCCCATCGGCGACATGACGATCCGGTTCGGCAGGCGCAGGTTGCGGCTCTCGAACGGCGCGAACAGGATCGCGTGCCGATCAGCAGAAATAGGAGCCTCCGTTGGCGGTGAGCACCGCGCCGGTGACGAAGGAGGCGTCCTCGCCGGCAAGGAAGGCGACGGCGGCGGCGATCTCGTCCGGCCGCGCCATCCGGCCGAGAGGCACGGCGGCGGCGAGCGAGCGGCGCATCTCGTCGGGCACATTGGCCATGATCGGCGTGTCGGTGGGGCCGGGGTGGACGGCGTTGACGCGGATGCCGCGCGAGGCGAGCTCGCGGGCGAGCGCGCGCGTCAACCCGACGATCGCCGCCTTGCTGGTGACATAATGGAGCGGCCCCTCGCCCGATGCGGCCGAGGTGGAGGCGATGTTGACGATCGCGCCGGCGCCGCCGCGCGCCGCCATGTCGCGCGCCGCGGCGCGGCAGCAATGGAAGGCGCCGTCCAGATTGACGCCCATCACCGCGCGCCAGCCGCCGTCCTCCAT
>DASSTK010000181.1:0-7119 GCA_035707945.1 Sphingomonas sp. | reverse complement strand
GAGGTGGAGAGCCCGGCCTCCGACAGCCCCTTCTTCAGCGTGTGGAAAATCTCCGAGCCCCAGCGCACCGCATCCGCCAGCGTGTCCGCGCCGTGGGGAACGATCATGAACTCCTGGAAGTCGATCGGGTTGTCGGCATGTTCGCCGCCGTTGATGATGTTCATCATCGGCACCGGCAGCACATGCGCGGCCACGCCCCCGACATAGCGGTAGAGCGGCAGCCCCCGGCTCTCGGCGGCCGCCTTGGCGACGGCGAGGCTGACGCCCAGGATCGCGTTCGCGCCGAGGCGGGACTTGTTCTTGGTGCCGTCGAGGTCGATCATCGCGGCGTCGATATCGCTCTGATCCTCCGCCTCGAAATCGGCGAGCGCCTCGGCGATCTCGGTGTTGACCGCCTTCACCGCCTGGCCGACGCCCTTGCCGAGCCAGCGCCCCTTATCCCCGTCGCGCTTCTCCACCGCCTCGTGCGCGCCGGTCGAAGCGCCCGAGGGCACGGCGGCGCGGCCGAAGCTGCCGTCCTCCAGCGTCACGTCCACCTCGACGGTGGGATTGCCGCGGCTGTCGAGGATCTGGCGGGCGTGGATGTCGATGATCGCGGTCATGGGCGGCTCCTCGCGTGGGGCTTCAAGGTCGGGCGCGCTGTTAGCGGGGGCTCCGCCGGGTGGCAATCGCCGCCGCCCTCCCTTAAGACGGAACCGCAACAAGTCGCGGCTGGTTTTGACAGGCGAGTATGCGGCCGCCGCCGCACGACCATGAGCAATGAGGAATCCAAGATGGCCGACACGCTTCCCGAAGGCACCGACCATGTCATCCCCGGCGCAACCGAAACGGCCAATGCCGAAGAACCGCGCACCGCGCGCGACAAGCTGAAAAGCGACGCCGCCGATCTTCGCGACCGCGCCTCCGCCAAGGCCGCCGAGATCAAGGATCAGGCGAGCGACAAGGCGCGCGACTATGCCGAACAGGGCAAGACCCGCGCCTCGGGCGCGCTCGACGAGGTGGCCCGCTTCATCGGCGACAATGCCGATCGCGTCGATGAGAAGCTGGGGTCCGGCTATGGCGATTATGTGCGCCGCGCCTCGGATGCCGTCTCGGGCGTCGCCACCGGCCTGCGCGAGAAGGATGTCGACGAGCTGATGGAGGAGGCGCGCAATCTCGTCCGCCGCTCGCCCGCGCTGGCGATCGGCGCAGCGGCGGCCGCGGGCTTCCTGATCGCGCGGCTGGTCAAGGCGGGCAGCGAGGCGCTGGACGAAGCCTCGCGCGCGGCCGATCCGGAGCGCGCCTCCTCCTCCCCCAAGACCGAGCCGGGCGACGTCGAGGCGGACGAAGTCACCAAGGTCGCGCGCAAGACCACGCGCAAGCCGCGCGCCGCCGACTGACGCATGGCTCGGGGGGTGAACAAGCCCGGCCTCACCGAGTTGCTGACCCGCCTGTTCGAGCAGGGGCAGCAGCTTGCGCGCGCCGAGGTCCGGCTGGCCAAGCAGAAAATCTATGATCGCGTCCGTCGCGCCCGCACGGCGGCGCTGCTCCTTCTCGCCGCCTTCGTGCTGGTGCAGGCGGGCGTGGTGGCGCTGCTGGTCGGGCTGGTGATGGCGCTGGCGAAGGTGACGGGCCCGGCCTGGGCGGGGGTGATCCTGCTCGCGATCGGCCTGGCGCTCGCCGGCCTGCTCGCGTTCGCCGCCTATCGGCTGATCCTGAGCGAACGCGCCCGGCGGCATGCGGAACACGCCAAGGAGGCCCCATGAGCGAAGAGAAGCTCTCCGCCGCCCGCAACGAGGCGGAAGCCGCGCGCGCCCGACTGCAGGGCACGTTCGAGGAATTGCAGGCGCGGCTCGAGCCCTCCCAGTTGCTCGACGACGCGGTGAGCGAGGTGAAGGAGCGGTCGACCGCGCTCGCCCGCACCGCCCGCGAGGTGGCGCGCGATCGGCCCGGCATCGTCGCGGCGGCGGCGGGCGCTGCGGCGCTGCTCCTCGCGCACCGGCCGATCCTCCGCCTGATCCGCCGCGTGCGGGGAGCCAAGGAAACCTCCGCCGCCGATCGCTAGTTTATCCGCGTGAACAGGCCGCCCGCGGGCGGCGACGAAAGGACGGACCATGACCACCGAGCCCATCGAGCCCTCCAATGACGACGACAAGGCGGTGCGCGCCGGCGCGGAGAGCCGCGCCGCGATCCGCGACGGCATCGACACCGCGCGTGAGAAGGTGAGCAACGCCTATTTCTCGGGCCGCGACCGCGCCGCCGACGCCTATAGCGCGGGCAAGGACCGCGCCAGCGAAGCCTATGCGAACGCGCGCGAGAAGGTCCATTCCGCCGGCCGTTCGACCGCCGAGGGCATCGACGGCAATCCGCTGGCGGCGCTGATCGGCGGGCTCGCCGTCGGCGCGGCGATCGGCGCGCTGCTGCCGCGCACCGAGCAGGAAGCTAAGGTGATGGGCAAGGTCGGCGCGCGCCTCAACGACGCCGCGCACGAGGCCGCCGACGCCGCCAAGCAGGCGGGGAAGGACAAGCTCGACGAATTGGGCCTCAGCCGGGAAAAGGCGCGTGATACGGTGCGTTCGTTGATCGACGGCGCACTCGCCGCCGCCGCCTCGGCAGGCAACGCCGCGCTCGAAAGCGCCAAATCGCGCGACGGCAAATCCTGAACATCCCGAACAGCCTGCGTTCATCGACCTTCGGGCACTATCTGTCGCAATCGGCGGTTCTGACGGGCCGCCGCCCACGAATGGAGTAGCTATCGCATGACTCGCATCCGTCTGGCGCTCGGCGCCCTGTTCATCGGCGCGGCGGGCAGCGTCGCGCCGCTGCTGCCCTCCCCGGTCGCCGCCGCGACGATCGACAACAGCGATCCCTCGCGCTTCATCGAGACGCTCTCGGCCGAGGCGTTCCACGTCCTCCATACCGGCGGCAAGGCATCGGCCAAGGCGCAGTTCCGCCAGCTTCTCGGCCAGTATTTCGCGGTGGACGAGATCGGCGACAAGCTGATCCGCCGCTGGAAGCCGCAGATCAGCCCGGCGCAGTACAAGGCCTACAAGGCGGCGCTGCCCGGCTTCCTGATCGGCACCTACGCCGACCGGCTCTATGATTACGCCAACGCTCAGGTGAAGGTGACGCGCGCCGTCACCCGCGGCGATGGCGCGGCGGTAATGAGCCAGGTCATCCAGCCCGGCAAGCGGCCGATCAACGCGATCTGGACGGTCGAGAAGATCGGCGGCGGCTACAAGGTCACCAACCTCAACGTCGCCGGTATCAACCTGGTTCTGACCCAGACGGCGGACTTCAACTCCTATGTGGAGAAGAACGGCTTCGACAAGCTGGTCGCCTTCATGAAATCGCGGGGATAATCCTCCTTCTCCCTCTCCCGCTTGCGGGAGAGAGTCGGGGTGAGGGCGAGCGCGCAGCGCGAGCTTTCGCTATCAAGCGCGTGCCACCCTCATCCCACCCTCTCCCTCAAGGGAGAGGGCTACCGCCCCCCTTGTGCATCGCGGTGAAGGGGCCTAACCGGCCGGCATTCCCCATACCGGCAGGACGCCATGAGCAAGCTTCACCTCGTTTTCGGCGGTCGCGTGCGCGATCCGCAGGGCCTCGATTTCGTCGATCTGAAGGCGGTCGATTTCGTCGGCCTGTTCCCCAACTATGCCGAGGCGGAATCCGCCTGGCGCGCGGCATCCCAGCGCTCGATCGACGACGCCGAGATGAAATATGTGGTGGTCCACCTCCACCGCCTGCTCGAACCGGAGATGTGAGGGAGGGCCAGAAGCCTTCTCCACCGTTCGGGCAAACGGTTGAGCATGGAGTCACCCGTTCGTGTCGAGCGAAGTCGAGACACCGCTCCGAGCGGAGTCGAGAAGCCTTGGCAGCGCGGCCACCCCTCGACTGCGCCCGGGGCGAACGGTTCTGGTTTACGCCGCCCCACTGAAAATTCGCCGTTCAAGCCTTCCGATAGCGGAACAGCAGCAGCGGGCGGGCGAGGATCAGGCCGGCGATGAAGCCGCCGATATGGGCGGGCACCGCGATCACCGTGCCGGCAGGGACGCCGGGCACGCCCGCCGAGGCGAAGCCGATCAGCGCCTGCAGGCCGATCCAGGCGATCGCGAGCCACAGCACATGGATCGCGGTCGCCGGGATCGGCCCCCAGGCCTTCGCCTTGCGCTGGCCGAACAGCAGGGCATAGGCGCCGATCACCGCCGATACCGCGCCGCTGGCGCCGATCATCGGCACGACGATGTGCGGCCCCACCGCATATTCGCCCGCCGCCGCCGCGTAGGCGCCGACGATATAGAGCAGCACGAAGCCATTCCAGCCGATCGAAGGCTCCACGAAGCGGCCGCAAAAGCCCAGGATCAGCATGTTGAAGCCGACATGCAGGATGCCGGCGTGGACGAGCGTGCAGGAAAGCGGGGTCAGCCAGGCGGGCACGGCATGGGGCAGCGCCGCCCCTTCCGCGATGCGCGCCGGGATGAAGCCCGCGAGCAGCGCGACCTGCTGGGTCAGCCCCGCCGATGCGGCCGCCGCCCAGGCGAGCGCGGTGACGGCGACGATGACGGCGGTGGCGCGCGCCGGCGGCAGCTTCATGAGCGGAAAGCCCTCTCCCTTGAGGGAGAGGGTTGGGCGGAGCCGCCAAGGCTCCATCGGCGCAGCCGATGGAAGGCGGCGGAGGGGAGCGTGGCCCACGCTGGATAGCGAAAGCTCGCGCTGCGCGCTCGCCCCTCACCCCGACCCTCCCCCGTAAGCGGGAGAGGGAGTTGCGCCTGCCTGGTCACAAGCCGCTCAGATGAACTCGATCTTGTCGACCGCGTAGTAGCGGTCGCCGGACGGCACCGTGACCTCCACATCGTCCCCCACCTTGCGGCCTATCAACGCGCGGCCGAGCGGCGAATTGTAGGAGATGCGGCCCTTCTTGGCGTCCGCCTCCATCTGGCCCACGATCTGATAGACGACGGGTTTGTCGTCCTCGTCGAGCAGATGGACGGTGGCGCCGAACACCACCTTGTCGCCGGAAAGCTCCGTGGGATCGATCACCACGGCGCGGCTCAGCCGATCCTCATAATCGGCGATGGTCGCCTCGATCTGGCCCTGGCGCTCCTTGGCGGCGTGATATTCGGCGTTCTCCGAAAGATCGCCGTGCGCGCGCGCCTCCTCGATCGCCTCGATCACCTCGGGGCGCTCGATGGTCTTGAGGCGATGCAGCTCGTCGGAGATCAGCTTGTGGCCCTCCGCCAGCATCGGCATCTTTTCGACCGTCGCCATGTGAATCCGCCTTTCCATCCAGCAAAAACGCCGCCTTCGGCCCCTCCCTTCGGGCCGTTTCATCTTCGCAATGTGGGAGTTCTTACAGCGGCAGCGGAGAATAATAGGATTGCAGGGGGGCGACTTCAAGCGGACGATCCCGCAATGCAGCGATGGCCCGTGCCGCCGCCACGCTCGCCGCCGCGGTGGTGAAATAGGGCACCTTGCCCGTCACCGCCGAGAGGCGGATGGTGCGGCTGTCCTGGAGCGACTGCCAGCCCTCGGTGGTGTTGAAGATCAGATCCACCCCGCCGTCCTTGATCCGGTCGACGATATGCGGGCGGCCTTGCGCCACCTTGTTGACCCGCTCCACCGGAATCCCGCGCTCGGCGAGATAATCGGCGGTGCCGCCGGTGGCGATGATGGTGAAGCCGATGCCCGCCAGCGTCTCGACCGCCGGCAGGATCTGCGGCTTGTCGCCGTCCTTGACCGAGACGAACACGGTGCCGGACCTGGGCAGCACGATGCCGCCGCCGAGCTGCGATTTCAGGAACGCCGCCTCGAAATCCCGATCAATGCCCATGACTTCTCCGGTGGATTTCATCTCCGGCGAGAGCACGGGATCGACGCCGGGGAAGCGCGCCCAGGGGAACACCGCCTCCTTGATCGCGATATGATCGACCTCGCGGCGGACGGGCGGCAGATCGGCCAGCTTCTCGCCCGCCATCACCCGCGCCGCGATCTTGGCGACCGGCACGCCGATCGCCTTGGCGACGAAGGGCACGGTGCGGCTGGCGCGGGGATTGACCTCGATCAGATAGACCTCGCAGCCCTTTACCGCGAACTGGACGTTCATCAGCCCCTTTACGCCGAGCGCGCGGGCGAGCGCGTGCGCCTGCCGCTCGATTTCCGCGACAGTCTCGGCGGGCAGGCTGTAGGGCGGGATGGTGCAGGCGCTGTCGCCCGAATGGACGCCCGCCTCCTCGATGTGCTGCATCACGCCCGCGACCACGACATCCGTGCCGTCGGCGATGGCGTCGACATCCACCTCGATCGCGTCGCGCAGATACTGGTCGATCAGAACCGGCGAATCGCCGGACACCTGCACGGCGGTCTGGATGTAATGATCGAGCTGCTCGGGCCCGTCGACGATCTCCATCGCCCGGCCGCCCAGCACATAGGAGGGCCGCACCAGCACCGGATAGCCGACCCGCTCGGCCGCCGCGATCGCCTCCTCCCGGCTGCGCGCGATGCCGTTGCGCGGCTGCTTCAGCCCCAGCCGCTCGACCAGCGCGGCGAAACGCTCCCGATCCTCGGCCAGATCGATCGCGTCCGGGCTGGTGCCGAGGATCGGGATGCCCGCCTTCTCCAGCTCGGCGGCGAGCTTGAGCGGCGTCTGCCCGCCGAACTGCACGATCACGCCGACCAGCTCGCCCTTCGACTGTTCGACGTGCAGAATCTCCAGCACGTCCTCGACGGTCAGCGGCTCGAAATAGAGGCGATCGGAAGTGTCATAGTCGGTGCTCACCGTCTCCGGGTTGCAGTTGACCATGATCGTCTCATAGCCCGCACTGTCCAGCGCGAAGCAGGCGTGGCAGCAGCAATAATCGAACTCGATGCCCTGCCCGATCCGGTTCGGCCCGCCGCCGAGGATGACGATCTTCTTCCGGTCGGATGGCTGGGCCTCGTTCTCCGGCTCGCCGAAGACCGGGGCCTCGTAGGTCGAATACATATAAGGCGTCTTCGCCTCGAACTCGGAGGCGCAGGTGTCGATGCGCTTGAAAACGGGCCGCACGCCGAGCCGGTGGCGGAGCGCGCGCACCTCGGCCTCGGTCACGCCGCCGGTCATGGCCTTCAGCGTATCGTGGATCAGGCCGGAGCCGCGCGCCTGCG
>DASSTK010000180.1:0-3456 GCA_035707945.1 Sphingomonas sp. | reverse complement strand
CGGTGAGCTTCACTTCCTGCGCGCCGACGACCGTGACCGGGCTGGCCGATTCAAGGTTCGGGTGCGGACTGCGCGATCCGGTGACGATGATCTCGCCGCCCGTCGCGGCGGCGGGCTGGCCGTTGGCCGAACTCGGAGCGGGCGCGCCCGGAGCGGGATTGCTGGCGGCGGGCGCTGTCGGCGCCTCCTGGGTGGTCTGCGCGATGGCCGGCGCGGCGAAAGCCAGGCTACCCACCATGAACGTGGACGCCAGCAGGCGCCCGCGCGAGATCTTACCGGTCATTCGTAGTCCCCTTTACGTTTCGATCCGTCGGCCTCGCCCTGTCGGGCGCGCGGATCGCTGTGTCTCTTGCTACCGGATGAACGGAACCGCGATCAATCGCCGCCGCGCCTTTCCGGCACGAATGCGGGACGCTGTAGCAAAAAGGCCACAGCAGCGCGGCCCCATTGCCCGCGCGCATCGCCCTTCATAAGATGGCCGCCCCATCCCAGCGCATGAGGCGACGATGCTCCGCTCGACCCCGCTCCTTCTGCTGCCCGTCTTCGCCCTCGCTCTTCCCTCTTTCGCCGCATCGCCGCCGCCTCACGAAAATCCGCGATCATTGCAGAAACTGATCGACTGCCGCTCGATAAGCGATTCGCAGGCGCGCCTCGCCTGCTACGACCAGAACGTCGCCGCCCTCGCCGCGGCCGAGGCCAATCGCGACATCATGGTGGTCGACCGCGAGCAGGTGAAAAGGACGAAGCGTTCGCTGTTCGGCTTCAACCTGCCCAGCCTCGATCTTTTCGGCGGGGCTCATCACGGCAAGGACAGGCACGAGGCCGAAGAAGAAGAAATCAAGCAGATCACCGCCAAAATCCGTTCGGCCAGCCGGAACTATACGGGCTGGGTGCTGACCCTCGACGACGGATCGCAGTGGGAACAGAGTGAAAGCGCGCTGATCGGGTTGCGCCCCAAGCCGGGCATGACCGTGACGGTCAAGCGCGCCGCGCTCGGCAGCTACAAGATGCAATGGGGCAACGGCGTCTGGGTCAAGGCCCGGCGGGTCGAGTAGAGCCCGGCGCTCCCAGCGCGGCGCGCAGTTCGTCGATGTGGCGGGCGTACTGGCGCGCGCGGCCCGAGGATCGGGAATAGAGCGGCTCGCGCACTTGCCAGACACTGGCGGTGCGCACCGCGCCCGCCGTCTCGTGGAAGGAAAGCACGCCTTCTTCCCAGCCGAGCCCGCAGAAATCGAGCAGAGGGGCGATCGTGTCCCGAGGCTCGGCCACCAGAGCATCGTAGGACAGATCGAGAATATCGTCCGGGTAGAGCGCGCGCCAATGCGCCATTAACCGCCGATACTGGCCATACCAGTGCGCGATGTCGCCGAGATCGGCGGCGTAGGCCATCTCGGGATCGAGATGCAGGAAGAAGATCGACAGGGCGTTGTCGACCGGATCGCGGCGGGTGTGGACGATGCGCGCATCCGGGAAGAGCCGCTTGATGAGGCCGATATGGAGGAAATTGTCCGGCCGCTTGTCGGTGATGCGGCGTGCGCCCGGCCGACGCGCCTCCACCCCCGCCAGATACCGCGCGCGAATCCCCGCGAGCCTTTCCGGCGAGGCTGCGGCGGCCGCTTCGGGATAAGGTGAAAGGGCGTGGCGAACGAGCTCGGGAAGCAGATCCAACTCGCCTCCCGCGACAACATCGCTGTGGCTCGCGAGGATCTGCTCGGCGAGGGTCGATCCCGATCGGAACATGCCGCAGATGAAGATCGGCGCGTCCCCGCCGGCGCCGTCCACTGGCGGCGCGGGTTCGGGAAAGGCGGCGATCAGACGGTCGATAAAGCGCTCCTGCGCGACGCGATCGTAGCGGAAACCCTGGGCCGCCGCGACGGCGCAGCTCGCCCGGTTGGCCTCCGCATATGCGGTGAAAGCGCTGTCGTAAGCGCCGATCCGGTCAAGCGCGAGGCCGAAGGCGAAACCGAGCGTCGCCTTGTCGGACAACGGCAGACCGGGCGCGGCGATCAGGGCGCGGATGCGCCCCAGCAGCGGATCGTCCTCGCTCTCGGCGCGCGCCACGTCGGCAAGCCGTGAAAGGGCCAGGACATTGACGGGGTCGAGCGTCAGCACCCGCTCATAAGCCGCGCGCGCCGCTTCCCGCTCCCCCAGATCCTCATGCAGATTGCCGAGATTGAGCAGCGCGGGAATGTAACGCGGATTGAGCGTAAGCGCACGCTCCAGCTCGGCGCGGGCGGCTTGTGGATCGCCGAGTTGATCGGCGCATGTCAACGCGCGTTCGAGATGAACCTCCTCCGGCTGGGTTATTCCCCGGTCCAGCGCCTGCTGATAACCGGCCAGCGCCTCCTCCGGCCGCCCGGCCTTTCGCAGCAGATGCGCGAGATTGTACCAACTGTTCGGCAGGTCCGGCCGGGCCGCGAGCAGCGCCCGGTAGGCGGGAATCGCCTCGTCGGCGCGCCCGGCGCGGAGCAACTCTGACGCGCGCCGCATCAGCGCCTCGACATCAGGCGCGCGTGCGTCCGGCATGCCCCTCAGCCTTGCGGCATCGGCCCGGCCACCAGCGTCGGGTCGATGCGCTGGCCGCGCCAGGTGAGCGCCCAGTGAAGGTGCGGGCCGGTGGCGCGGCCGCTCATGCCCGAATAGCCGATGATCTCGCCCTTGTGGACGACATCGCCGACGCCGACCTCGATCTTGGACAAGTGCAGGAAGGCGCTGTCCAGCCCCATGCCGTGCCCCACCATCAGCAGATGGCCTTCCAGCGTGAAGGGCTGATCCTTGGCGGCGAGCAGCACCACCCCGTCGGCCGGCGCGCGCACCGGGGTGCCCATCGGCACCGCGATGTCGATGCCCGAATGGAAGCTGCCCTTCTCGCCCTTGTACACCCGCTGCGCGCCGAACTGGCCGGAGACGCGGCCGGTGGCCGGCCATTCGAAATGCTGCCGCCAGCCGTCGCTCCGCACCGTCACGGCCACGTCGCGGGCATGGTGGATCTGATCGAGCTCGCCCTTGCGGATCGCCAGGAACTCGGGCTCCGGCCGCTTGTATTTGGGGATCGGCAGCGCCTCGATGTGCCACTGGCGCGGCGCGATGCTAAGCTGCTGCACCAAGCCTGAGCCATCCTGGCGCACCGCATGCAGTGTCGCGGTGGGGCCGTGATCCCGTCCGAAAGCAATCAGGAAATGACCATCGGGAGTGACGGGGATCGGTTCTCCGTCCAGCGTGAGCGAAACCGCGCCGCCCGGTATCCAGCCCACCACCATGCCGCCCTGGCTAAGCGCACCTCGGAACGAAAAATGATTCTCATCAATCGGACTCGGAGGTTGCGGCTGATCATCGGTAATCGGAACGATGACCGGTAATTTCGCACTCGACGGCGCTTCGGCCGGCGCGACGCAGGCGGTAGCCAGCAGCAGCGCGGCGACGGCGGCCGCCCTCAAGCCTTGCGCTCCGCGGCCT
>DASSTK010000179.1:0-2342 GCA_035707945.1 Sphingomonas sp. | reverse complement strand
ATCTCCTCGTCATACGGAATGGGATGGCGTCGTAAATGTGACGCTGACCAATCCAATGGATGAGGCCTATTCCATTTATGGGTTCGGCACGATCCCGCTTGAGAGCGTCAAATTATGAGCAGCTACCGCATCCAGGGCGCGACGGGCGAGTGGGAGGTCGTGATCGGCCTCGAGGTCCATGCGCAGATCACCAGCGAATCCAAGCTCTTCTCGGGCGCGGCGACGGCGTTCGGGGCGGAGCCGAACACGCAGGTCAGTCTGGTCGACGCGGCGATGCCGGGGATGCTGCCGGTGCCGAACCGGGAGTGCATCCGCCAGGCGGTGCGCACCGGCATGGCGATCGATGCCAAAATCAACAAATGGTCGCGCTTTGATCGGAAGAATTATTTCTACGCCGATCTGCCGCAGGGCTACCAGATTTCCCAGCTCTATCATCCGCTTGTCGGCGAAGGCTCGATCGCGATCGAACCCGAGGAAGGCGAGCCCAAGACGATCGGCATCGAGCGCATCCATGTCGAGCAGGATGCGGGCAAGCTGATGCACGATCAGCACCCCACCCGCTCCTATGTCGATCTCAACCGATCGGGTGTGGCGCTGATGGAGATCGTCTCCCGGCCGGACATGCGTTCGCCCGCTGAAGCAGGGGCTTATGTCAAGAAACTGAGAGCGATCCTGCGCTATGTCGGCAGTTGCGACGGCAATATGGAGCAGGGCTCGATGCGCGCTGACGTCAATGTCTCGGTGCGCCGCCCCGGCGAGCCGTTCGGCACGCGCACCGAAACAAAGAACGTCAACTCCGTCCGCTTCGTGCAGGCCGCGATCGAATATGAGGCGCGCCGCCAGGTCGAACTGATCGAGGAGGGCGGCGCGGTGGTGCAGGAGACGCGGTTGTTCGATCCGGACCGCGGCGTCACCCGATCGATGCGCTCCAAGGAGGATGCGCACGACTATCGCTATTTCCCCGATCCCGACCTGCTGCCGCTGGAGTTGGACGACGCCTTTCTGGAGGAGGCCCGCGCCTCGCTCCCCGAACTGCCCGACGCCAAGCGCCGCCGCTATGGAGAGGAATTGGGCCTCACCGCCTACAACGCAGAGGTACTGACGGCGGACGTTGAAACCGCGCGCTGGTTCGAGGCGATGCTCGCCGAAGGCGCCGCCCCCAAGCCCGCCTCCAACTGGGTCACGTCCGAGCTGTTCGGCGCGCTCAACCGGCTCGGCAAGGAGATCGGCGAAAGCCCCGTTTCGCCGAAGCAGGCCGCGGAGCTTCTGGCGCTGGTGGCGGACGGCACGCTCTCCGGCAGCCTCGCCAAGCAGGTGTTCGAGATCATGCTGGAAACCGGGCAGGACGCGGGCGCGATCGTCGAGGAGCGCGGGCTCAAGCAGACCAGCGACACCGGCGCGATCGAGGCGGAGATCGCCAGGATCCTCGAAGCCAATGCCGACAAGGTGGCGGAATATAAGGGCGGCAAGGACAAGCTGTTCGGCTTCTTCGTCGGCCAGACGATGCGCGCGATGGGCGGCAAGGCCAATCCGGGCTTGGTGAACGATCTGCTGAAAAAGGCGCTGTCCTGAGATTTTCCAACAGCCCTTAAACCGTCATCCCAGCGAAAGCTGGGATCTCGGGTGGCTGGGCGCCACCTCACGAGAGGCCGGCTTGCGCTGGCATGACGATGGTACCCTACAGCATCACCCCGAACGTCAGCTCGATCGCGAAGCGGCGACTCTCGCCCGGCGCGATCGTCACCACGCCGGGCTTGTCCTTGAACGCGCCGGCATAGCCTTCGTCGTCGGCGCGGGAATGCCAGGGCTCGATGCAGAGATAGCCTGCACCCGGCTTCATCCAGACGCCGAGCATGGGCATGTCGGCGAAATCGACGCGCACGCCCGGCTGGCCCGGCACGCCGTACCACAGGCCGCGGCTGTTGATGCGATCGAACACCAGCGCGTCATGCGTGAACAGGCTGTCGCGGAGCGTGAGTTCGTCGCCGGCGACTGGGGTGGGGCGCTCGGCCGCGGCGATCAGCCCGTCAGGGGAGACGCTGCGCAGCGGCTCGGGCTCGGACGCGTCGAAGTGGAGGATATGATGCTCCTTGGATTGCGAGCCCGTTCCGGGAAGCGGCCAGCGCAGCGCCGGGTGAAAGCCGATGCCGACGGGCATGGGCTCCTCGCCCCGGTTGCTTGCCTCCGCCGCGATGGTGAGGGTCGCGCCGTCGAGGCTGTGGGTGACGTCCAGCCGGAACTCGAAGGGGTAGAGCTTGCGGGTGTGGTCGTTCGCCTCCAGCCGGAAGGTCGCGCGAGCCTCCTCGTGCGCCACCACCTCGAAGCGGCTGCCGCGCGCGAAG
>DASSTK010000178.1:0-2336 GCA_035707945.1 Sphingomonas sp. | reverse complement strand
CGGCGAACCAGCGGCCGTTGATCGCGGGGACGGCCTTCATCGCGGCGACGCAGGCCGCGACGATCTAGGCAGTGATGGTGACGGCCTCGCCCGTCGTCTTCTGCCTGGCGCGGTGGGCGAGGATCGCGCTGAAATCGGCTTCGAACACCGCCGTCACATGCGGGGCGGTGGTCACCGAGTTCAGCATATTCTCGGCGATGGCGAGCCGCATCCGATCATGCGGGATGACCTTCGCCTTGCCCCCGGACGGAGCGGGGGCCGGCTCCGAACGAGCGACGGCCGGAGCGGCGGCGCGTTCGGCAACCAGCCGATCGACATCGGCGCGGGTGATGCGTCCGTCGCGGCCGCTGCCCACGATGCCGCTTGGATCAATCCCGTGCTGACGGACCGCCCGGCGCACGGCGGGGGACAGGCGCATCTCGCGATCGGGCCGGGGCTCGACCGCGGGTCTTTCGCCGGCGGGTTCGGCCGGGGCGGAATCGGACAGCGCTCGCATCCGGCCGAGCAACGCGCCGGGAACGGCCTCGGCGTCGGTGTCCAGCAGGATCTCCTCCAGCACCCCGTCGGCGGGCGCGGGGACTTCCTGCGTCACCTTGTCGGTTTCGAGTTCGACCAGCGGATCGTTGAGCGCGATCCTCTCCCCCGGCTTCCTGAGCCAGCTCCGGACGATCGCCTTGGTGCCCTCCTGCTCGAAAGGCGCGATGATGTCGATCATGGGCATCCCCCTGGCGCGGACACGCCGCTTATCATGCTTTCGTCAGAACCCGATCAGCTCGTCGACTTTCGCGCGGATGCGCTCCACCGAGGGCACCGCCCAGTCGAGCAGCCTGGGGTTATGCGGGCTGGGCACGTCCGGCATCGTCACGCGCGCGACCGGCGCGTCAAGATCGAGGAAGGCCTCGTCCGCCACCACCGCGGCGATCTCCGCGCCGAAACCGGCGGTCTTCAGATCCTCGTGCACGATCAGGCAACGGTGGGTGCGACGAACCGACTCCAGCACCGCCTCCCTGTCCCACGGCATCAGCGTCCGCAAATCGAGGATATGGGCGGAGCGGCTCTTGGCCGCCGCCTCGCAGCGCGGCGCCATCGCGCCCCAGGTGACGATGGTGATCGCATCGCCCTCGACCAAGGTGCGCGCCTTGCCGAAGGGCAGCGCGAAATCGTCGCCCGGCCAGGGCCGCCGAGCCCAGGCGTCGTCCAGCATCGCGCGATGTTCGAAGAAGATCACCGGATCGTTGCCGCGCAAGGCGGATCGCAGCAGCCCTACCGCGTCCTCCGCGTTGGAGGGGACGGCGACCTTCCAGCCGGGATTGTGGATGAAGGCCACCTCGTTGGTCTGGCTGTGCCAGGGATCGCCGCATTTGAAGAAGCCGCCCGGCACGCGCAGCACCATCGGCGCGGCGAAGCGGTTGGCGGTGCGCCAGCGCATCGTGCCGCAATCGTTGATCTGCTCGGTGGCGGGTTCGGCATATTTGCGGAACTGGATCTCCGGCACCGGCATCAGCCCGGCGAGAGCCAGGCCGACGGCGCGGCCGACGATGCCCTCTTCGGACAAGCTGGTATCGAACACGCGGACTTCGCCGAACTTCTCCTGGAGGCCCAGCGTGACGGCGTGGACGCCGCCCTTGGGGCCGATATCCTCGCCGAACAGCAGCACGCTCGGATTGCTCGCAAGTTCCTGTTCCAGCGTGCGGCGGATCGCCGTCACCATATTGATGCGCTGGCCTTCGGGGCGAGGCTGATCGGTGGAGAGTGGCGGGGCGTAGCCGTGCGTCCACTGGCCGCCTTCGGCCTGCATCTCGCCTTCGAAGAACAGGTTGCGCGGCACGCTTTCCGGATCGGCGACGGGGCGCGCCTCGGCGCGTTCGCGGGCGGCCTCCGCATCCTCCGACGCCTTCGCCTCGATCGCCTCCCATTCCTCGTCCGAGAACAGCGCGGGCACGAGGAAATCGCGCAGCTTGGGATAAGGATCGCGCGCCCATTCGCGCTCGACCAGCTCGGCGGGCTTATAGGTCTGGGTGTCCTGAAAGCTGTGGCCTTCGAGGCGCGGCACGGTGAGGCGGAGAAGCGCGGGGCCGTTGCGTTCGCGCACGAAGCGGGTCGCTTCCTCGATCAGCCGCGCCGCCTCGGCGGGCTCCGTGCCGTCGCCCGCGAAGATGCGCAGCCCCTTCCAGCTCGCGAGATTCGCGGCGACGTCGCCCCCCGGCGTCTGGAATTGCGAGGGCACCGAGATGCCGTAGCCGTTATCCTCGATGTAGAAGAGCATCGGCAGCTTCTGGGTCGTGGCGATGGTGAGCGCCGACCAGAAGCCGTTGGACGCGACCGAGGCGTCTCCC
>DASSTK010000177.1:0-2291 GCA_035707945.1 Sphingomonas sp. | reverse complement strand
GCTGTCATGCTCACCGGATGGCGCGCCGTGTCCAGGTTGCTGCGGTTTCTTGCCGCCGGGATTCGCCCTCCGGTATCGCCTGTAACGGACAGCACGAACTGATGTTTGCGCCATCGGACAAAACGCGCCTTCTCGATGCGCCCACGGTGGAAGCGCTTCCGGCCGGGACGTCGCGCCCGCTGATCTCCGTCATGATCCCGGTGTACAATAGCACGGAGTATCTGCGCGAAACCTTGGCGAGCGTGCTGTCCCAGGATCTCGGCCCGCGCGACATGGAGATCGAGATCCTGGACAATTGCTCGACGAAGGGGCATCCCGACGAGATTGCGGCCGAGATGGGGCGGGGCAGAATCGGCTTTCACCGTCACCAAGCGAATATCGGCGCGATCGAGAACTTCAACAGCTGCATCCGCCGTGCGCGCGGCGAATGGGTGCATATTCTTCATGCCGACGATCTCGTGGCGCCGGACTTCTACGCGCGCGCGCGCCAGGCGATCGCGTGTCACCCATCGGTCGGCGCGGTGGCATTCCGGGTGACCTACATCGACGATTTCGGCATGGCGATCGGGCTTTCGGAGCTCGAGGCGGCGGAGGCTGGAGTCCTGCCCCGGGAATTCACCTGGCGGCAGTTGACGGCCCAGCGGTTCCAGTTCGTCGGCATGATCGTCAAACGGGCCGCCTATGAGGAACTGGGGGCGTTCAGGCCGGAGCTGCCGCACTGCGCGGACTGGGACATGTGGAACCGGATCGTGGTCGCCAAGCAGGTCTATTACGAGCCCGAGCCGCTTGCCCGCTATCGCCTGCATTCCGGTTCGGATAGCTCGCAGATCTTCGTCACGGCGGAGAATGTGCGCGACGAGCGGCGCGCCATCCGGGTCTCCTCGGCTTACGTCTCGGAGCGCGAATCGCGCCGACTCATCCGACAGGCCATGAGGCTCGCGGGCGGCCGGGCCGCGCGCCGCGCGAGACTGTCCCTGGCCCGCGGCGATTGGCGCGTCGCGCTACGGCAGGCCAACGAGGCGCTCCATTGCAGCCTCGCGCCCGCCGTCCTCGCCCGCGTGGTCTATCATATGGGCCTGGCCACCGTCGGGCAGATCAAGGCCAATTCCCAGCGTCTCCTCAAGACCCGGAGGGGGTAGCGAAGAGTCCGTTGGAGAGTGGTCTAGCCTCCCAGCTTCGACAGAATGAACGCGGCCAGGAAGCCGGCCACGGTGATGAGCCCGGTGTATTCATGCGTCTCTTCGAAGGCCTCCGGCAGCATGGTGTCGGCCAGCATCGCCAGGATGGCGCCGGCGGCGATGGCGCTGGTCGCCGCCGTGACTTCCGGGCCGGCTCCTTCCAGCGCGACATTGCCGATCAGCGCCGCGATGCCGGAGGCGACGGCGATCCCGCCCCAGACGCCGAAGATGTAGGACGCCGAACGGCCCGCCTTGCGCATGCCGGCGGCGCTCGACAGCCCCTCCGGCACGTTGGACAAGAACACGGCCGCGACGATCACCAGGCTGACGCCGGCCTGGTGGAGCAAGCTGACGCCGATCACGAGCGACTCCGGGATGCCGTCGAGCAGGGCGCCGACCGCGATGGCGAGGCCGGTCCCTTCCGAGGCGCTCTGCTGGCGCTCCTGCCGGTCGTAACCGGAGCGCTTGCGATGCCGCGCCCCGCGGCGTGACAGGTAGATGTTGGCGGCGGTGTATGCCGCGCCGCCGGCCAGGAACCCGATCGCCGTGGAATCGAAGCCGCCGGTGGCATAGGCCTCGTCCATGAGATCGAAGGCGACGGCGGAGATCAGAACCCCCGAGCCGATCGCCATCACCGTCGCGACCAGCCGCGCCGGCAGGGCGACGAAATAGGCGATCGCCGCCCCGAGCACCAGGGCCGAGCCGCCCACCAATCCCCAGAAAGCGGCTTGCAGAGAGAGTGGCATGAATCCTCGATCAGAAAACTTCGACAGCCCGGCGGAGTACGACACGCCGCCCCATTCAGCGTAGTTCCAAGACCACCTTCTGAACGCCGTGCTCGACGGTGACCTCGACGATGGTGGGTTTAGCCGGCGCCCTGATGATGCTCAATTGCCCGTTTCGTTCCAGGCGCGCTTCCGCGACTTGCTCCAGGGATTTTATGCCCTCGGAGCGTAAATCTTCCCAGAGGTCGCGCTCGGTCATATGCGCCTCGCGCATCGCGGCCCGGTCGAGACGGCCGTCGCGGATCATCAGAATCGGCTCACCTTTGATCAGCTTTCCGAAGCCATGCCAGTCCAAGGCGAGCCGCGAGAACAGGGCATGCAGGATCAG
>DASSTK010000176.1:0-4023 GCA_035707945.1 Sphingomonas sp. | reverse complement strand
CATATTCGGCGGTGGTCTCCAGCCCCTGCTGCGCAAAGAAGACGAGGCTGGTCTCGACGATCGCGATCAGCAGCGCGAGGAAGGGCGCGGCGACGATCGCGAATTCGACGATGGAGGCGCCGCGCGAATCGCCGCGCAGGCGCGCCAGGCGACGGGCAAGGAGACCTGCCGCCTTCGCCTTCGCGCGAAGATGATCCCTCATCGCCATCGCACACACCGCCTCCTGATGGTGATGTGGCGGTAAAGTCTTAAAACACCGTCAAAGCGGATGATTTACGTAAGAGGTTACGGGGCTTAGGGCGGCCGCATGGAGGATATGGCCCCGCTCCATCCCGAGACGGCGATCGCGCTCGGCTATGCGCCGGCTGGCGTGCGGCCCGCGCTGGCGGCGCTGTTCGCGCTGGACGAGCGGCTCGGCGGCTTCGTGAACCGGGCGAGCGAGCCGGTGATCGGGCTGATGCGGCTCGCCTGGTGGCGAGATGCGCTGGCGGGGCTGGATCATGGTCCGCCGCCCGCCGAACCTCTGCTCCAGACGCTGGCTGCGATTTGCGGAAAATACGCAATTTCCGGGCAGGAACTCGCGGGCATGGCGGAAGGATGGGAAGCCCTGCTCGACGAGGAGCCCGATGGGATCGAACGCCACGCCCGCGAGCGCGGCGCGCGGTTGTTCGCGCTCGCCGCACGCCTGCTGGGCGGGGCGGGGGCGATGATCGAGCCTGCGGGGCGGGGCTGGGCGCTGGCCGATGCGGCGCGGCGGAGCGGGGATTTCGCGCAGGCCCGGGCGGCGCTGGCGGCGGCGCGGGAGCCGCTCGAACAGGCGATGGCGGCGCGCTGGCCCCGGCGGTTGCGTCCGCTGGGCATGCTGGCGGCGCTCGCCCGCGAGGATGCGCGCGGTTCGGCCGAGGCGCTCGCCCCGCCCGGATCGCGGCGGCGGTTGCTGCGCATTCTGAGGCACCAGCTCACCGGCCGCTGACGGCCTGCCAATGGCCGCCGCGACTCTTTTCGCCGTGGCCATGAAGGATCGTCCAAAATCAGGTGCTTGGGACGGAAAGTGGAGGCCCGAGCCGGAATCGAACCGGCGTGCAAGGATTTGCAGTCCTCTGCGTAACCACTCCGCCATCGGGCCGAGAGCGCGGCAGATGCGCCGAGCGGCCGCGCCTGTCAACCGGCGAAGCCGCCGCCGTTGCGGCGGACGCGGCGAACGCATAGGAGGCGCGGCTGTAGGCGCGGCCGCGCTTCCCGGCGGGGGGCGATCGGCCGCGGGTGCGTATTAGTGTATTGCAAAACTAATACAGCTATGCGAGGGCAGTGACATGAGCGGACTGGATTTCGATCGGCAGCGGATGATGATGGTGACGAATCAGCTTCGCACCAACGCCGTCACCGACGGCGCGGTGCTGGCGGCGATGGCGGCCGTTCCGCGCGAGCGCTTCATCGGCGGGGAGCAGGGCGCGATCGCCTATCGCGACACCATCGTGCCGCTGGGCGAGGGCCGCGGCCTCAATCCCCCGATCGCGACCGGGCGCCTGCTGACCGCCGCCCGGCCTCGCGCGGGCGAGCGGGCGCTCGTGATCGGGGCCGGCGCCGGCTACACCGCCGCGCTGCTGGCGGAGATCGGTTGCGAGGTGGTCGCGCTCGAGCAATCGCTCGCGCTGCTCGCCCGCGCCAGGGCGGCGCTGGAGGGAATCGCGGCCGTCTCGCTGGTCGAGGGCCCGCTGGCCGAGGGCTGGGCCGAGCGCGCGCCCTATGCGCTGATCATGCTCGACGGCGGGGTGGAGCGCATCCCCGACGCCGTGATCGCCCAGCTTGCCGAGGGCGGCCGCATGGTCGGCGCGCGGCTCGATCGCGGCGTCAGCCGGCTGTTCCACGGCGGCCGCCAAGGCGAGGGCTTCGGAATTACGTCTTTCGCGGATGTCGAGACGGCGCCGCTGCCCGGCTTCGCGCCGGCGCCGGCGTTCAGCTTCTAGGGAAGGGATTCGGGGGGATATGGCGAATCGGCGCGCGGCGGCGGCAGTGAAGCGGTGGACGGGCTGCGCGGCGATCGCGCTGCTGCTCGGCGCGGGCGGGATCGACGCCGCGCGGGCGACGACGCTGCAGGAGGCGCTGCTCGCCACCTATCAGGGCAACCCGACGCTCACCGGGCAGCGCGCCCAGCTTCGCGCCACCGACGAGAACGCCGCGATCGCCCGTTCGCAGGGGCGGCCGCAGATCAACGGCAACGCCCAGTTCACCCAGGGGCTGAGCGGCCTGCCCTCCGTCCAGGGCTATAACCGCGCGCTGACGGCGGGCGCGACGGTGAGCCTGCCGATCTTCCAGGGCGGCCGCGTGCGCAACGCGATCCGGGCGGCCGATACGCGGGTGGAGGGCGGCCGCGCCGATCTGCGCACGGTGGAGGGCGACGTGTTCGTCGACGCCGTGACCGCCTATATGGACGTGCTGCGCGATCGCGCCATCGTGAAGCTCAACGCCAACAATGTGAAGGTGCTGGAGACGAACCTGCAGGCCACGCAGGATCGTTTCCAGGTGGGCGACGTGACCCGCACCGACGTCGCCCAATCCCAGGCGCGGCTGGAGCTCGGCCGCAGCCAGCTCGCCGCCGCCCAGGCCTCGCTGGTGGCGAGCGAGGAGAATTACCGCCGGGTGATCGGCTCCCAACCCGTCGATCTCGAAACCCCGCCGCCTCTTCCCACCCTGCCGGCGACCCCGGACGCGGCGGAGGACACGGCGATCGCCAGCAACCCCGCCATCGCTTCGGCCGAAGCGGCGGTGAAGGCGGCGCATTACGACGTCTCGGCGGCGCGCGGCGAGCGGCTGCCCACCATTTCGTTGAGCGGCGGCGAGAATTACTTCAATTATCTGAACTCCGTCCCCGGCGGCCTAGGCGTCGCCGGGCCGACCGATCACGGCGACTATTCCTCGGTGGGCGTGACGGCGACCATCCCTTTCTATCAGGGCGGCGGCCCGGGCGCGCGGGTGCGGCAGGCGCAGGCCAATGAATCGCAGGCGATGGAGCAGAAGACGGCGGTGGAGCGGCAGGTCGTCGCCAACACCCGCGCGGCTTTCTCCTCCTATGACGCTTCGCTCGACACGATCAAATCGAGCGAGGTGGCGGTGAAGGCCAACACGCTGGCGCTCGAAGGCACGCGCGCGGAAAACAGCGTCGGCACGCGCACCGTGCTCGACGTGCTCAACGCCGAGCAGGAATTGCTCAATAGCCAGGTGACGCTGGTGACGGCGCGGCACGACGCCTATGTCGCCGGTTTCGCGCTGCTGAACGCGATGGGGCTGGTGAACTACAAGCATCTCGGGCTGATGGGCGGAACACTCTACGATCCCACCATCCACTATCGCCACTCGATCCACGCGCTGAGCGATTTCGACGAAGATCCGAAGCCCCGCCCCGTCGCCAAACCGACCTACGGCCCTCATTTGCCGGCTGAAAATCCCCCCGTGACACCGGCCACCAACTAGGCGATAAAGCGCGGCATGGGGCAGGTGAACCATGAGCCGTCGATGGAGGATATTCTCGCCTCCATCAAACGCATCATCGCCGAGGACGGGGACGTCGCGGCGGCCAAGCCGCGCAAGCGCATGGCGCTGCAGCGCGAGCCGGAAACCGAGGAGGCCGAGGCCGAGCCGGAAACCGCTTCCGCCGCCGAACCCGCGCCGGAGCCCGCGGCCGCGCAGGCGGACGAGGAGGAGGACGTGCTGGAGCTGACCAGCCCGGTTCCCGCCGCGTCCGCGCCCGCCAACGGCCATGCCTCGGCGGGGGGCATGCTGCTCTCCGATCCCGCCGCGCAGGCGAGCCGTTCGGCCTTCGCAGCCCTCTCCCAGCTTCAGGTGCGCGCGCAGAATAGCGATCCCAACACGCTGGAAGGGCTGGTGGCGGACCTGCTTCGCCCGATGCTGCGCGAATGGCTGGACCGCGAGCTGCCGGCGCTGGTGGAGCGGCTGGTGAAGGCCGAGATCGCCCGCATCAGCAGGGGCTGACGAATATCCGTTCCGGATGCGCAGTGTAGCTCC
>DASSTK010000175.1:0-2673 GCA_035707945.1 Sphingomonas sp. | reverse complement strand
GACCCTGCCGTTCAAGCATTGGCCGCGCTGGTGGCGCGATATGATGAGAGGCGCGCCCGATTTCCCCTCCTTCTGCGATCGCGGCTTCCGCGATGCGATGAGCGTCATCCCGGCGCGCCTCTATGCCCGCGCCGGCGAGATTTGGCCCGCGACCGAGAAGTCGGTTGCGCGCCATCTCGATCTGCCGCGTTCGCTGATCCACAGCGATGTGCATTTCAAGAACTGGTACATGACGAAAGCCGGCGGCGAACTCGGCCTGTCCGACTGGCAATTGACCACGATCGGCCATTGGTCGCGCGATTATGCCTTCGCCACCACCACCGCGCTTACCGTCGAGCAGCGGCGCGATTGGGGCGAGGAGTTGCTGCGCACCTATCTCGACCGGCTGGCGGCGGCGGGCGGAGAAAAACCGAGCTACAACGATGCGCTGACCAATGTGCGCCAGCAGCTTCTCTCCGCGCTCGCTTTCTGGACGATCACCCTTCGGCCTACCGACGACATGCCGGCGATGCAGCCGGAGCGCACCACTTTCGAGTTCATCAAACGCATGGCGACCGCGATCGACGATCTCGATTCGCTGGCCGCGTTCAGGGATTGACCATGATTCAGGCGCCAGAAGACGGCAGCTATCTCGTCGAAATCGCCGAGGGGGTGCTGCGCCTGTCTTTCAACCGGCCGGAATTGGGCAATGCGGTGCCTACCACCGCCGTGCCTCATCTGATCGCGTTATTCGAGCAGGCGAAGGATGATCGCTCGATCCGCGCGATCCTGGTGCGGGGTGAAGGCAAGATGTTTTCGGCGGGCGGCGACATCGCCGCCTTCAAACGCTCGCTGGAACAGGATCGTGAAGAGCGCCAGGCCGATTTCGCCGGGCGCCTGCCGCGGCTGCGCAGGCTTGTTGAAACCGTGGTCGCGTTCGATAAGCCGATCGTGGCCGCGATCCGCGGCGCCTGCGCGGGGGCAGGGCTGCTCTATCCCTTGGCCGCTGACGTGGTGATCGGCGATCCCGACGCGACATTCGTGTTCGCGCACCAGCGTATCGGCTTGAGCCCCGATGGAGGCGTTACCGCCTTGCTGCCCTTGGCGGTCGGCGCGCGCACCGCGCGACGCCTGCTGCTCACCGCCGCCAAGGTGAAGGCCGATGAGGCGCTGCGGATAGGCCTTCTCGATGAGATCGTCGAAAGCGACCGACTGGAGCAGACCTCATTCGAGCTGGCGAGCCGTCTTGCCAAGGCCCCACAACTCGCAATTCGCACCGCGAAGCGTCTGCTCGTCGCGCAGGCGGCGGGCGCCAGTCTTGCCGAGTTGCTCGATGGCGAGACGGCGGGCATCGTCGCATCGGTTGGCGATGAAGATTTCGCGGAGGGCGTCCGCGCCTTCATGGAGAAGCGCGCCGCGGCCTTTCCCTCTGCACGCTGAGCAGCCTAATTCTCGATGAGATCGATACGGGTGCGTGCGCCCGCCCTGCGCGCCTCGCCGTAAGGCCGATATTCGGGCGAGGCCAGAAAGGCGCGCGCCGCCTCCGCCGAAGGGAACTCGATCACCGCCAGCGTGTCAGGTGAAGCCCCGTCACCTTCCAGACGCTCGGGCGCGAGCGATTTGGCGATATAGCGCGCGCCTGCTCGCGCCAGCATTGGCGGCACGTCCCGACGGTAGGCGGCTGTCCAGCCCATATCCTCATAGCAAAGCTCCACGATCATGTAGGCGGACATGATGCTTCTCCGTCATCCGGCGATCGGCTCGAGCCGTATGACCGGGATCTCGCGATCGGTGCGCGCCTGATATTTGGCGTAGGTCGGATGACGGGTGGAGACCTTCTCCCAGGCTTTCGCCCGCTCTTCGCCCGTCAGTACGCGAGCCCGCGCCTTCACCGGCGGCGCGCCGACGCGGATCTCGCAATCCGGGTTCGCCTGCAGGTTGAGATACCAGATCGGATGTTCGACATTGCCGCCCTTGGATCCCATGATGAGATAGCCGTCCCCGTCATCGACATAGAGCAGCGGCACGTGACGCGGCTCGCCGCTCTTGCGGCCGATCGTGGTGAGCAGAAGCGTCGTCACCTCGCCGGGCAGACCTACGGGGCGGGCATCCCACATATGCGCCTTCTCGGGCTCGGTGAGATATTGTTTGATATGCGCCGCGATCAGCGCGTTGATTTCTTGGGGGATGTCGTCAAACGTCGGCACCGACATGGATTTTCTCCTGTGAAGCAGCAGGTCTCGGCAGCGCGATCAGCGCCAGCGAGAGGATGACGGGCAGGAAGCCGGCGAGATAGCCGAAGGTGGGAATAGCGGCGAAGCCGGTGCGCGGGATCGCGATCATGAGCCAGATGGCGACCGCCAAGGCGCCGGCCGCGCAACACAGCCGCAGCATGGGCGCGATCTGCGGGGCGCTCTCCAGCCCGGCCCGGCGGCCGAGCAGCAAAAGCCGCCAGTCGCCGTCCGACTGCGCAAGGGCGCGCAGCACATAGATGGCGACGACGATGTTGCCCCACCACATCACCATCCATACCCAGGCGACCGTCTCGATCGTGCGCGCGCCCTTTTCGCGGAAAATCATCCAGCTCACCGCGAACAGCAGGCCGCTGACGAGATCATTGTCGATGAAGGTCTGCCAGGGATCGCTCTGCCCCGCGAGGAAGGTATCGAAGCCGACGCCGTGATCGAAACCGCC
>DASSTK010000174.1:0-2611 GCA_035707945.1 Sphingomonas sp. | reverse complement strand
GAGGCCGGGCTGCTGATCGTCGACATGCTCAACGATTTCGATTTCAGGCAGGGCGATGCGCTGCTCCGCCACGCCGAGCCCGCCGCCGAGGTGATCGGCCGGTTGCGCGACGAGGCGGACGCGGCCGGGCTGCCGGTGATCTACGTCAACGACAATTACGGCCTGTGGCACGGCGACGCGGACAGCATCGTCGAGCATTGCCTGAAAGCCTCTCCGCAGGCGCGGCCGATCCTCGAGCGGCTCCGGCCCCGCCGCAAGGATTATCTGGTGGTGAAGCCGGAGTTCTCCGGCTTCTACGCGACCACGCTTTCCGCGCTGCTCCCCAGGCTGGGCGTCACCCGGCTGCTGCTCACCGGCGCCGCCGCCGATATCTGCGTGCTGTTCACCGCCGCGGACGCGCATATGCGCGAATATGAGCTGCGCGTACCCGCCGACGCGGTGGCCAGCACCGATCCCGAGCGGCGCGACTGGGCGCTCGACATCATGGCCAAGAGCATGAGCGCCGACACGCGCCCGACGGGCGAGCTTTCGCTGGCGGACTGGGTGGCGCGAGACAGACGATAGGGGCCGCGAAACCGCTCTTCCCTCGCCCCCGGAAAGCCGATAGCAGGGCGCATGTCCACCGCGCCCGCGCCCGCGAGCGATCCCGCGACCGTCACTGTCCCGCGCTCGCTCTTCCTCTTCTCGATCTTCTACGGCGGCATGGTCTGCATCGCCGGCGTGCTCGGCAACAAGCAGATCGCGCTGGGGCCGCTTTCCGATCTCGGCATGTGGATCGGGGTCGGCCCGCTCGCGGTGGAGGCGGGCATCTTCTCCTTCCTGCTGCTCGTCGCCACCGCCAGCTCGATGGCCGAGCTGCACGGCCGCGCCATCGCCAACCGGCTGGTGCTGATCGGCTTCGTGCCGCTGATCGCCTCCATCCTGCTTTCGCTGCTGGTGCTGGCGATCCCCGCCTCGCCCGCGATGGAGCCCGCGCGGCGCGACGCCTTCGCGCTGATGATGGGCGGCACGCCGCGCATCTGGCTGGGCGGGATCGTCGCCTACGGCGTTTCGCAGACGCTCAACGTCACCATCTTCGCGGCGCTCAAGGGCCGCGAAGGCAGCCGCCTGCTGTGGCTGCGCGCGGCGCTGGCGAGCATGCTGAGCCAGATCGTCGACACCTTGCTGTTCGTCTCGATCGCCTTCCTGGGCGTGTTCCCGATCGGCGAGCTGCTGGTAGGCCAGATGATCGCCAAGGTGGCGCTCTCGGCCGTGCTGGTGCCGCCGGTGATCTATATCCTGGTCGGGATCGGGCGGCGGCTGGACGGCCTCGCCTGAACTCTTCAGCGGCGCTTGGCCACCAGCCGCTTGCGCTCGGCCTCGCGACGTGGTGAGGAGCCCGCTGTAACAGTTCGCCCGGAGACGATCGATCCGCCAGGTTGCCGCCCTTCCCTACCGCACCGAAGCCGACGGGAGCGTGCGCGTGATGCTGATCACCAGCCGCGAGACGCAGCGCTGGGTGATCCCCAAGGGCAATCTCATCAAGGGCCTGGCCGAGCATGAGGCCGCCGCGCACGAGGCGTTCGAGGAGGCGGGGCTGCAGGGCGTCGCCTGCCCCGCGCCGATCGGCAGCTATCGCTACACCAAGCGCCGCCGCAACGGGCTGGCGCGGGCGATGACGGTGGACGTCTATCCCTTCTCGGTCACGGCGCAGGCGGCCGAATGGCCCGAGCAGGACGAGCGCACCACCGCCTGGTTCACCCTCACCAACGCCGCCGGCGCGGTGGAGGAACCCGAACTGAAGGCGATCATCGCGGGCTTCCGCGAGCCGCTGCCCGCGCAGGGCTTCGCCGATCGCATGGTGCCCGCGGTGCGCGAGGAAATGGGGAGGAAGCTGCCGGTGCTGCGCTGGTTCCAGTCGCTGATGCCCAAGCAGGGGCGCTTCTTCGAGCTGTTCGAGGCCCATTCCGCCACGCTGGTGGCGGGGGCCGACGCGCTCGCCCGGCTGATCCAGGGCGGGCCGGAGATCGCCACGCACATCCGCGAGATCATCGTCCAGGAGCATCGCGCCGACGATATCGCGCGCGACGTGCTGCAGGACGTGCGGCGCGTGTTCGTCACCCCCTTCGATCGTTCGGCGATCACCGACCTGATCGGCGTGATGGACGACGCGATCGACCAGATGAACCAGACGGCCAAGGCCGTCACCCTGTTCGAGGTCACGGAGTTCGCGCCGCAGATGCGGGACATGACCGGCATCATCGTGGAGGCGGCGCGGGTGACGCAGGAGGCGGTGCCGCTGCTGCGCCACCTCGCCACCAACGCGGGCCGATTGAACACGCTGACCGAGCGGCTGATCCAGCTCGAGGGCCATGCCGACGAGATCCACGACGCCGGGCTGAAGGCGCTGTTCCAGGCCTGTCGCGAACGCCCGATGGACTTCGTCGTCGGCCAGGAAATCTACGCGCATCTCGAGAAGATCGTCGACCGTTTCGAGGATGTCGCGAACGAGATCCAGGGCATCGTGATCGATCATGCGTGAGCTCAATTTGAGCATGTTTGAAACGCGGTTTTCGAAACGAGCGGAAGCCCTTGTAAAATCCTCCCCCGCAAGGGGGAAAGGGACCGCGCG
>DASSTK010000173.1:0-3457 GCA_035707945.1 Sphingomonas sp. | reverse complement strand
GCCACCATCTATGTCCGCCGCACCGAGCGGGGCCGCGCCGCCATCCAGGCCGATCGGCTGCGCGATGCGCTGGCCGAGGGCGCGCCCGTCACTTTGTTCGCCGAAGGAAGCACCGGCGACGGGCGCGGCATCCGGCCGTTCCGGGCCTCGCTGCTCGCCGCGCTCGCCCCGCCGCCGCCCGGCGTCATGCTCCAGCCGGTCGTGCTCGACTATGGGGCGGAAGCTCCGCTGGTCGCCTGGCCCGACGAGCTGGACGCGGGGCAGGACGCGATGCGCATCCTCGCCTTGTCCGGCCGCCGCAAGGTGACGCTGCGCTTTCTTGCCGCCATCGAACCTGCGGCGACGCCCGATCGCAAGCTGCTCGCGGCGAAAGCGCGCGCGGCGATGTGCGAAGCGCTTGGCGGGAGCGCGTCGGAGCCTGTATAGGCGCGGGCCATGCCCCATCCCCGCCCCGCCCCCAGGACCTTCGCGGTCAAGTCCTTCGGCTGTCAGATGAACGTCTATGACGGCGAGCGCATGGCCGAGCTGCTGGGCCAACAAGGCATGCGCGCGGCCGGGGAGGGCGAGGCGGCCGAGCTCGTCGTGCTCAACACCTGCCACATCCGCGAGAAGGCGGCCGAGAAGGTCTATTCGGATATCGGCCGCATCGTGAAGGGCGCGGCCGAGGAAGGCCGGGCCAGGCCGCTGATCGCGGTGGCGGGCTGCGTGGCGCAGGCCGAAGGCGCGGAGATTCCGGCGCGGGCCAAGGCGGTCGATATCGTCGTCGGCCCCCAGGCCTATCACCGCCTGCCCGATCTGGTGGCGGACGCCGCCGCCGGCCGCCCCGCACTTGATACCGACATGCCGGCGGCCAGCAAGTTCGGCGCGCTCCCCGCCCGTCGCAAGGTCGGCCCCTCCGCCTTTCTCACCGTGCAGGAGGGTTGCGACAAATTCTGCACCTATTGCGTCGTGCCCTATACGCGCGGGGCCGAGGTTTCGCGGCCGTGGGGAGCGGTGATCGACGAGGCGAAGGCGCTGATCGACGCGGGCGCGAAGGAGATCACGCTGCTCGGCCAGAACGTCAACGCCTGGGAGGGCGAGGACGGGAAGGGCGCTCGCCAAGGCCTCGACGGCCTGATTCGCGCGCTCGATCGCCTGACCGGGCTGGAGCGCATCCGCTACACCACCAGCCATCCCAACGATATGCGGGAGGGGCTGATCGCCGCCCACGGCGAGGTCGAAAAGCTGATGCCCTTCCTGCATCTGCCGGTGCAGTCGGGATCGGATCGCATCCTGAAGGCCATGAACCGCAGCCACAGCACGGCAAGCTATCTCGCCGTCCTCGATCGCGTTCGCGCCGCGCGGCCGGACATCGCGCTTTCGGGCGATTTCATCGTCGGCTTCCCCGGTGAGACGGAGGAGGATTTCGCCGCGACGCTGGCGCTGGTCGAGCGGGTCGGCCACGCGCAGGCGTTCAGCTTCAAATACTCCCCCCGTCCCGGCACCCCCGCCGCCACGATGGAGGGGCAAATCGCCTCCGAGGTGATGGACGAGCGGCTCCAGCGCCTCCAGGCGCTGCTCAACGCCCAGCAGCACGCCTTCAACCGGGCGACGGTCGGCCGCCGCACCCGTATCCTGATCGAGCGCGCCGGCAAGCTGCCGGGCCAGATGCTCGGCAAGTCCCCCTGGCTGCAATCGGTCCACCTGCTCACCCACGCCCCGATCGGCGCGATGATCGAGGTGGAGATCACCGCCGCCGGGCCGAACAGCCTCGCGGGCGCGGAGTTGGCCGAGGCTGCGCGAGCCGAACCGATCGAAGCCTGATCAGCGGCGCGCGCGCGATCCGTTCAGCGCGACGGCGGCGCGGATCAGGCCTTGAGCGCCTCCTCGTTCGCATCGTCGCCTTCGTGGAAATCGATCGCGCGGCGAACATTCCCGTCGAGGCTCGCATTGAAGAGTCCCGCCGGATCGTCGAGCGCCGCGCCCTTGGCGAAGGTCATCTTCACCGCCTTCTTGTAGGTTTCGCCGGTGCAGATGATGCCGTCGTGACACCAGGTCGGAACCCCGCGCCACTTCCATTCCTCCACCACCTCCGGGTCGGCCTGCCTGACCAGCGCGCGCAGACGGGCGAGCATCGCGCCCCGCCAATCTCCCAGCTCCTCGATCCGTTCGTCGATAAGCTGGGAGGGGGATTTTTCCTGCCGGAGTCCGCTGTCGCTCATGGCGTCCGCTCCTGTGCGCCCGCATCATGCCGGTTCCGCCGCCGGGCCGCATAGGGCAGCGCGAACATGTAGAGGCCGCTGAACATCAGCAGAAACAGCGGCGCCAGAGGGGCATAGACCAGCAGGGGCGCATGCCGGCCTGCGCCGAGCGCGACGAAATTGGCGAGCACCGTCGCTGTGAAGGCGATGGAAAGCCATCGGTGCGTCCGGCAGACCAGCCGACTCCAGTTCAACGCCCCCTCCTTCGGGCCGTGAAGGTCGGCGGCCTTCATTCCGCCCGCGCCAGAAGCTGTTCCAGACTGTCGAGGAATTTCCGCCATCCGAGCTTCGCGCCCTGATAGGCCTGCCTCAGCTCCGCCGGGAAACCGCTGTGCTCCAGGCGCAGGCGGGTGCCCGCCGCCGAGGGGGCGAGCGTCCAGGTGACGACGCTCTCGAGGCCCATCGCCGCCCAACTGTAGGACAGCATCCGGTTCGGCTCGATTTCCAGAACCCGGCATTCGACCGCGCCCCAATCGGCGGTGAAGGTGAAATCGCGGCCCTCCACGGGGGCGAAATCATTGGCCATCAGCCATTCCGCGATCAGATGCGGCCGGGTGAGCGCCCGCCAGATCCGTTCGGGCGGACAGGCGATCTCCCGTTCGATCAGGACAGTGCGCGTTTCGGCCTCGTCATCGGTCATTGGTCCATCCTTTTCAGCAGATTTTCGAGCGCATCGAACCGGCTCCGCCAGAAGCGGGTCATCTCGCCCGTCCAGTCGATCAAAGGCGCGAGGGCGTCGGGCCGCGCGCTATAATGAGTCTGTCGGCCCTGATGGCGGTCGGCCACCAGCCCGGACTGCTTGAGCACGCCGAGATGCTTCGACACGGCCGGTTGCGACACCCCCGCCTCCGCCGTCAGCGCGCCGACCGTCTGCTCCCCGTCGCGGCACAGCCGTTCGAAAATGGCGCGCCGGGTCGGATCGGCGAGGGTTCTAAAAAGCAGGTCGGGGCCGTCCGGCATCGGAATTCATAACTCTCCAGCTATGCTTCATGCATAACCGGATGGTTATGATTTGGTCAACCCGCAAACGTCTCTTGACAAATCACACCATATAGGTTATCAACCCACCCGTCCTCTCGCACCCCTGATCACGGCGCGGCAGGGCGGAGGTCCGGGTGGAAACCCCGGGCGGCCGGCGCGGAGTCATCCGGTTCTAGCCGAAGCTTCGCGTTTCATGTCCAACGGCCTGACCGCCGGCAAACGCCCCTTGCCTGAGT
>DASSTK010000172.1:0-3319 GCA_035707945.1 Sphingomonas sp. | reverse complement strand
CCCCTCGCCGGTCAGCAGCTTGCGCGTGACCTTGAGCTCGCCCGTGACCGAGAGATTGGCGAGGATGCCGCCGGCGACATCCCCCACCCCGGTCACGCGGCGTGCGGTCATGCGGATCGGGAGAATGAGCGGGCCGCCGTGACGGAGATGCCCGCGCCCTTCGGCGCGCACCTGCTCGAAGCCGGTCTGATCGAAGGCGAAGCGCGGACTATCGGCGACATAACGGAAGCCGGCTGTGCGGAACGGCCCGTCCAGCACGGCATGGACGTGGAGCGCGCCCGTCATGTTCGGGAACAGCGCCGGGGCCTTGAGCAAGGTCCAGTCCAGCCCGAAGCCGTGGAAGCTGTCGTCGGCGAGATCAACCACGCCCCTGGCGGTGAACGCCATCGCGGAGGAGCGCAGGCGGAGCTGGCCGTCCACCTTGCGATCCGCGTAGCGCGCCGCCCCCGTCACCTCGACCAGCGGGGCGGTCAGGCGATGAAGTTTTCCGTGGGTGATCGAGGCGGGGACGAGCCGGCCGGAGAGCGCATAACGGCCGTGGGATTCGGTGAGCGCCAGGCTGGCGATGCGATCCTTGCCGATGTCCAGCGTGGCGCGGCCGCGCCAGCCACTCCATTTGCCGCGACCGTCCACCAGCATCGCCACCGGCGCGTGCGCGCCGAACAGGCCGGGCACCACGCCGTTCGCGGGCGAAGCGAGCAAGGCGGAGAGGCTGAAGATGTCGCGATCCGGCTCGGTATCGAGCGCCAGCGCCATCCTGTCCCCCGCCGTGGAGGAGGCGCGCAGGCCGATGACGGCGCGGCCGTGCGCGGTATCGGCATGGCCGACGACATGGACGAGGTGGCGCGCGCCCGCGACAGGCGGCTCCAGCCGGAGCTTCAGATCCACCTTGCCGATGTGGATGCGGTAGCCCGGCAGGGTGAAGGGCTTGCCGGTGGGCCTGAGCACCGGCTTGCGGCGCAGGATGACGAGATCGGAGCTCAGCCTGTCAATATCGAGGCGGTGGGCGAGCCAGCGGGTCGGGCGCCAATCGAGATCGACGTCGGGCGCTTCGAGGAACAGTCCCTTGGTGTCATAGACGCGCAGATCGCGGATATGGACGCGCCGCCAGATCGATCCGTCGATCCGGCCGATCCTGATGCGCAGGCCGCTCGCGGGGCGCAGCTCGGCGATGCGATCGATGATGAAGCGGTGGCCGGCGTCGGTGTCGACGCCGAGGCCGATGGCGGCGACGAACAGGAACAGCAGGAGGAGCAATCCGCCGAACAGCCGCCAGACGCTGAAGCGGCGGCGCGCGCGGCGCGGGGCCGGCGGCGGCGGCGCTTCGACGATCTCGGGCGCGGCCTCGTCCGCCATCAGAAGGCCTGCCCCAGCGAGACATAGACGGCGACGCGCGCGTCCCCCTTCTGCGGGTTGATCGGCGTGCCGACGTCGACGCGGATCGGGCCGAAGCTGGTGTAGTAGCGGAAGCCCATCCCCGCGCCGTAGCGGAAGCCGGTGAAGCGCGGCAGCGCCGAGGTGTAGAGATTGCCGCCGTCGAAGAAGGGCACGATGCCGAAATTGCCGAAGCGGATGCGCGCCTCCGCCCCGAACTCGGCGAGGCTGCGGCCGCCGATCGGATCATTGTCCACATCGCGCGGGCCTATCGCCTGATAGCCGTAGCCGCGCACCGAACCGCCGCCGCCCGAATAGAAGCGACGGGAAGGCGCGATCGAATCGCGGCTCGCCCCTTCGATCGAACCGAGCCGGATGCGCCCGGCCAGCACCACCCGCTTGCTCACCGGCACATAAGCGCTGCCGTCGAACTGGAGGCGCAGATAACCGAAGGTGCGGTTGTGGAACGAAGCCTCCGGCGAGGCGTGGACCGAGAGGCGATAGCCGCGCGTCGGGTTCAGCAGATCGTCGGTGCCGTCATAGCTGAGGCTCAACGGGATCGCGCCGATGAAATAGGTGCGCCGCCGCGGCTGGCCGGTGGCGGCGATCACGTCGCGCTCGTCGGACGCGATCAGCTCGCCGCCGTAGGACCAGGTCCATTTCTTCTGCCAGATGATGTTGGTCTGCCGCTCGATGCCGCCGGCGAGCGTGATGGTCTTGGCTTCATATGCGGGGCGATGCGCGTGATCGACCGCGACCTGCCCGGTCAGCACCTGATCGCGCTGGCCGAAATTGCCGCGCCGGAGCTGGGCGGAGAAGAGCTGCTCCTGCGTGCCGGCGAGGCCGCGGAACACTACGTCGCCTTCGGGCGGAAGCAGGTTGCGATCCTCCCAGCTCACCTCGACGCTCGCGCCCTCGCCGGTGCCGTAGCCGATGGTGGCGGCGATGGTGTGGGGCGGCGCGCGGCCCAGCCTGACCTCCACGTCCACCACCTCCGGATCGGCGGTGCGGACGGGCGTGATCTGCACGGTGGAGACGAGGCCGGTCTGGATCAGCGCGCGGCGCAGATCCTCCAGCCGCGACGCCTCGAAGAGCTGGCCGGGGCGCATCCGCGAGATGCGCTGGAGATGCTGCGGCCCGAAGACATGCGGGCCGATCATGCGATAGCCGCCGAAGCGCATGGCGCGGCCCGGATCGACATCGAGCGCGAGAGTCGCCTTGTGCGTCTCGTGGTCCACCGTCACCTGCGGCTCGGCGACATGGGCGAAGGCGTAGCCGCGATTGCCGAGCGCCGCCTTCAGCGCGGCGAGGCCCGCCGTCACCTTGTCGGCGTCGACCGGATCGCCCGGCTTGACCCCGAAGGCTTCGACGAGCGCGGGGCGGTTCCTGCCGGTTTGCGCCAGGCCGGGGACGGCGACGGAAGTGAAGCGGTAGAGCGCGCCCGGCGTGGCGTTCAGCGTGACGGCCAGCCTGCCCTCCTCGCCCGGCGCGGCGACGGGGGCGACGCGGGGATCGACCTCCGCGTCGTAATAGCCGTAGGCGCGCAGCAGCTCGGCGAGGCTGTCGGCGTCCTCGCGGGCGCGGCGGTCGATCTGGGCGGCGTTGGCGGGCTTGCCCTCCCCTTGCTTGAGCGAAGAGAGGCTGTCGAACCGCTCCTTGAGGCCGGGCGCGTCGACCCCCTCCAGCCCTTCGATGGTGAGCGTGTAGCGCTGCTCGCCGACGGCCGGCATGGCCGCCCTGGGCGCGGCGGCGTTGGGAGCCGGCGCGAGCGGAAGGATCGCGGGCTCGCCGGGCGCGGCCGGCAGCGCGCCGAGCGAGGAGTCCGGCGCGGAGAGATCGGGCCAGTCCACGCCGAGGCCCGGCAGCGGCGCGAGCGGCGAATCGGGATCGAGCGTCTGGCCGGCGGGCGGCGCGGCGCTCGCCGGTGCGGAAGGCGCGTCCTGAG
>DASSTK010000171.1:0-5647 GCA_035707945.1 Sphingomonas sp. | reverse complement strand
GGTCCAGCTCGCCCAGGCATAGCCGTGGGCCATCAGCATCCAGTCTCCCGTCATCCAGTGGAGACCGGCCATCGGCTCATTGCCGGGCAGACGCGACGTGCCCGATCCGGGCGAGGACAGGCCGTCTCCCATCGTCATGGGATGAGAGGACGACTCGGAAGGCATGGCCATGCCGGGCATGGGCGGCATGGATTGAGCAAAAGCGGGCGAAGCGGCGGCGGCGCCGAGCGCGCCCGCCAGATACAAGGCTTTCATCGAAAACTCCGGAGCTGAAGAAACGGAAGGGCGCATGGCCCCGACGTTCAGCCCCGGGCGCGCGGCGGCGGCGGATCGAGCCCTGGAGAGCGCCCGACCGGCGCGGGCTGGCCGAGCGCGACCGGCGGCAAAAGCCGGGCGAGCGCCACGATCGCCGGGCCGGGCGGCGCTTCCGGCTGGAGCGCGCAGCCCAGGCAGATATGCCGGCAGCAATCCTGCATCGCTCCGCACGGCCTCGCGGGGGCGCTCATTGCGTGATGGGGCATGGGCGCGCGGGCGGGCGCGGGCGGCGGCGAGGCCGCGAACGCGAACAAGCCCAGCAGAAGGAATATCCATGTCCGCATCGGGAAGCCATGTAGGGCCATTCCCTCCTCCGCCCAAGCCGCGATTCGCTTGGCAAGCGCGTCGGCGTCGGCGACAAGCGGCTCATGCGCAGCCTGCCTGTCTTTCTCTCGGTGCGGGATCGGCCGGTTATCCTCATCGGCGAAGGCGAGGCGGCCGAAGCCAAGCGCCGCCTGCTGGACCGCGCCGGCGCGCGGATCGTAGGGGAGGGCGAGGCGGCGGCGCTCGCCGTCGTCGCGATCGAGGAGGAAGCGGAGGCGATCGCGGCGGTCGAGCGGCTCAAGGCGCGCGGCATCCTCGTCAACGCGGTCGATCGGCCGGATCTGTGCGATTTCACCCTCCCCGCCATTGTCGATCGCGATCCGGTGCTGATCGCGATCGGCACCGGCGGCGCGTCGGCCGGTCTCGCCAAGGCGCTGCGCCAGCGGATCGAGGCGCTGCTGCCCGCCGCGCTCGGAAGGCTTGCCGAGGCGCTCCACGCCGCCCGCCCGGCGCTCTGCCGCCGCTTCCCCGATCCGGCCGACCGACGCCGCGCGATCGACGCCGCGCTCGATCCGCAGGGACCGCTCGATCCGCTGGCCGATCATGGGGCGAACGTCGTGACGTCATGGCTGGAGGAGATGGGCGCGCCGGAGGCGGACAATCTGTCCCGCATCCGCCTCCGCTCATCCGATCCCGACGATCTCACCTTGAGAGAGGCGCGGCTGCTCGCCCAGGCCGACCTGATTGTCCACGCGGCCGACATTCCCCCCGCGATCCTCGCCCGCGCGCGCGCTGACGCGCACCGGAGCAGCACCGCGCTGCCCGAACAAACAAAGGGCCGGGTGGTGATTCTCGAATGGACGGCGGATTGACGCCACCGCGCGCCGACCCCATCTCCCGCTGCATGGAAAAGGTCGAGCTGAGCGAGAATGAGTGGCGCGAGCGGCTGACGCCCGAGCAATACCATGTGCTGCGCGAAGCCGGCACCGAACGCGCCTTCACCGGAAAATACTACAAGAACCACGCCGCCGGCGAATATCTCTGCGCCGCCTGCGGGGCCGAGCTGTTCGACAGCGCCGCCAAATACGATTCGGGCAGCGGCTGGCCAAGCTTCACCGCGCCGATGGGCGAGGAGGTGGTGGAAACCCATATCGATCGCAGCCACGGCATGGTCCGCACCGAAGCGGTCTGCGCGCGGTGCGGCAGCCATCTCGGCCATGTCTTTCCTGACGGACCCGGGCCGGAAGGGCTGCGCTTCTGCGTCAATTCCGCCTCGCTCGAGTTCAAGCCCGCCGAAAAGGCATGAAGCGCCGCGCGCGGTTCACCGCACTTTGCTTGTAGCGTCGCGCGGGAACGGCTAATCGGCGGCGCTACCGATGGCTCGCCGCACCCGCCCGACTCCCCGCCCCGATCCTCGACCCGAGCCGCTCCGCCGCGAACGGAGCCGTTTCGTGCGCATCGTGCTGACGCTCCTCAAGATCGGCATCGCCCTCGCCATCATCGCCGCGATCGCGCTGGCGGTGGCGGTGGGGATCGCCGAAAGCTCGCTTCCCAGCTTCGATCAGCTCAAGACCTCGCAAACCGGGCAGATGATCCGCGTGCGCGCCGCCGACGGCACCGTGCTCGTCTCGCTGGGGCCGAGCTACGGCGTTTGGCTCGATTCGGATCAGATCCCGCAGGTGATGAAGGATGCGATGGTCTCGGTGGAGGACCGGCGCTTCTACGAGCATCCCGGCGTCGATCCGATCGGCATCGCCCGCGGCCTGTGGGTGGGCTTCAAGGATCGCGGCGAGGGGCGGCGCATGCAGGGCGCCTCCACCATCACCCAGCAGCTCGCCCGCAACCTGTTCCTCACCAACCGCTATTCGCTGATCCGCAAGGGCAAGGAAGCGATCCTCGCGCTCGCGCTCGAATGGAAGTTCAGCAAGGATCAGATCCTCGATCTCTATCTGAACAAGGTCTATTTCGGCGGCGGCAGCTACGGCATCGACGCGGCGAGCCGAAAGTTCTTCGGCCACGGCGCCGATCATCTGAGCCTGGGCGAAGCGGCGATCATCGCCGGTCTCGTGAAGGCGCCCTCCAACTATTCGCCCACCGCCGATGCGCAGGCCGCCGTGCAGCGCGCCTCGGTGGTGCTGGAAACAATGGTGGAGACGGGCAAGATCACCCAGGCGCAGGCCGACGCCGCCGATCCCGAAGCCGTTCGCCTCGCGCCCGAGCCGCACCAGAACAGCGTGCGCTACTTCACCGATTGGGCGCTGCCCCAGCTCGATACGCTGATCGACGACCAGACCGATCCGCTGGATGTGTGGACCACGCTCGATCCCAAGATGCAGCGCGCCGCCACCCGCGCGATCCAGGCCGATACGCCCGCCGGGCTGCAAGGCGCGCTGGTGGCGATGGATCGCGACGGCGCGGTGCGCGCGATGGTGGGCGGGCGCGATTATATCAGCTCGATCTACAACCGCGCGACCCAGGCGGTGCGTCAGCCGGGTTCCTCCTGGAAACTGTTCGTCTATCTCGCCGCGATCGAGGCCGGGCACCGCCCCGACGAGCCGATCGTCGACGAGCCGATCACCATCGACGGCTGGAGCCCGCGCAACGACGAGGGCACCTTCTTCGGCCAGGTCAACATCCGCACCGCCTTCGCCTTCTCGCTCAACACGGTGGCGGCGAAGCTGGGGCAGATGGTGGGCTTCCAGACAGTCGCCGACATGGCCCGTCGCTTCGGCATCACCACGCCCATCAACACCCATCCGGCGATGGTGCTCGGCACCTCGGACGTGCGCCTGATCGACATGACCCGCGCCTTCGCCGAAGTCGACAACAAGGGAGCGATGGTGGTTCCCTATGCCATCACCAAGGTGGTCGCCCCCGACAATCGGGTCCTTTACCAGCACACCCCGCCCGAGCCGCGCGTGCTGGTCGCCCCCTGGGTCGCGGCCGAGATGACCGATCTGCTGCAGACGGCGGTGAACACCGGCACCGGCCGCCTCGCCCAGATCGGCCGCCCTGTGGCGGGCAAGACGGGCACCACCACCTCCAATCGCGACGGCTGGTTCCTGGGCTTCTCCTCGGGCCTCACCACCGGCGTGTGGATGGGCCGCGATGACGCCAAGCCCAATCCCGGTCTCTACGGCGGCAAGGCTCCGGCGCGCGCCTTCGCCGACTTCATGCGCGTCGCGGTCGCCAATCGCCCGATCGAGCAGTTCGATACGCAGGTGACGCTGCCCGAATGGCAGCTCGAGCCTGACGACGAAGCCTATGGCATGCCTGATAACGGGGTCACAACGATCGACCAGAACGGGCAGGTTCCGGAAGATGCGCGCGCCATGCTGGGCATGGACGGCGATACCGGCCAGCAGCCGAGCAGCCCTCCCGACAATCCGAACGACTATTATTCCGATCAGCCGCCACGCAATCGGCCGCCGCGCTCCGGCGATCAGGATTGGCGCGGTCCGCCTCCCCCTCCGCCGCCGCCCTCGACACCGCCGCGTTCCTCGCCTCGGCTCGACCAGCATTGGCTGGACAGCGTGCTGGGCCGCGACAACCGCCGTCCGCAACGCGATCGGCAGGATGGACGCCAGCCGCAGCCGTAAAACGGTTCAGCCGGTTCGGCCGACCCAATAAAGCGCCGCGCCATGTTCGCGCAGCCACGCCCGCGCCGGAGCCGGATCGGCGCCGAGCAGGCGCGCCTCGGCGGCGCGGAAGACGGGGCTGTGATCCATGTGCAGCCGATGCGCCACCTCATGCGCGACGGTGGAGCGCAGCACCTCCGGCGGGGCGAGGATCAGCCGCCAGGAATAGCGGATATCCCCCTTCGCCGAGCAGCTTCCCCAGCGCCCGCGCGGATCGCCGGTCGTGACGCGGCCTATGCTCACCCCGGCGCGGGCGGCGATCGCCTCCGTCTCGGCCGCGAGCGTCGCCAGCGCCTCGGCCCGCAACCAGGCGAGCATCCGGCGCGGCAGCGATTCGATCGCGCCGCCGAGCAGGATAACTTCTCCGTCGAAACCGGGCTGGCGCGGGGCGGAGGCCGACCAGACGATCCTGGCCTCCGCCCCGCGAAAAGGAATGCGTCCGCCATCCGTGAAAGGGCGCGGGCAGGGCAGACGCGCCAGCTCCGTCTCGATCCACGTCCGCTGCGCCTCGGCCCAGCGCCGCCCCTGCGCTTCGGAGGCGCGGCGGGGCAAGGTCAGCCGCACCCCGCCGTCACGCGGATCGACGGCAAGGCGCATCACCCGCGCCGAGGCGATGCGTCGCACGATCAGCGGGCGGCGGATTGCGCCCGCCGCGAAGACCGGCTCAGAGCTCACGCTCGACGATGTGCAGTTCGAGCTCGCCCGCCTCATCCTCGCTCACCGTCCAGCCGCGCACCGACACGCCCGCGCGATGGACCGATTCGGGATCGCCCGAAACGAGCGGATGCCAGGGCTCCAGCGGCTTGCCTTCGGCGAGCAGGCGATAGGCGCAGGTGGCGGGTAGCCAGTCGATCGTCGCCAACGTGCGTGGAGTGAGCCGCACGCATTCGGGGACATAGGCGTGACGGTGGCGATAATCCTTGCAACGTCCGCTGCGCCGATCGAGCAGGCGGCAGGCGACGTTGGTGGGGAACACCTCGCCCGTTACATCATCCTCCAGCTTGTGCAGGCAGCATTTGCCGCAGCCGTCGCAGAGCGATTCCCACTCCTCCCGGCTCATTTCCTCCAGCCGTTTCTCCTCCCAGAAACGGCTTTCCGCCTTGATTTCACTCACCGCACCCATTGCTCGAACGCCTGCTCGACCGAGCTTCCGCTTTCGTCGGTGGGGATCAACGTGATCGGCTGCCCGTCGGGTCCGTAGAGGATGGTCTGGCGGGAATGATCCATCAGATAGCCTTCCGCCCCGTTCGGAGCCGGCACCTTCTGATAGAAGGCTCCATAGGCCTTGGCCGCGGCCTTCACCTCGGCCTGGGTGCCGGTGAGCCCGACCAGTTCGGGCCCGAAGGCGGCGGTATATTGCCTGAGCACCGCCGGCGTATCGCGCGCCGGATCGATGGTGACGAAGATCGGCGTGAGCTTCGCCGCGCGCT
>DASSTK010000170.1:0-4449 GCA_035707945.1 Sphingomonas sp. | reverse complement strand
CGAATCGAGCGAGCGGTAGCGCACGTCGAGCCGCTCGCCGTCCGCCACGGGCAGGGCGAAGCCGGCGCGGGCGAGCAGGTCTCCGGCCGCGCGCACGTCGATCTGCGGATGGATGCGGGGCGCGACGCCGCCGCCCGCCATATCCGCCTCCAGCATGGCGGCGCGCAGGCGAGGCAGGCTGCCCGCGCCGAGAAAACCCGCGAGGAACAGCCCGTCCGGCCGGAGCGCACGCCTCGCCAGCAACAGCGCGCCGGGCAGATCGTTGACGCTGTCCAGCACGCCCGCCGAGACGATCAGATCGAAAGACTCCGCGGCGAAGGGAAGCCGGTCCTCCTCCGCCTGCACTCCGCCCGCGGCCCGCGCGAAAGCGGCGCCGGCGTCCACAGCGGACACCGCCATCCCCCACGCCCGCAGCGCATCGGCCAGCGCCGGATCCGCCGCGCCGATCAGCAATGCGCGCTCGAAGCGCCGGTCGACACCTTCGAGTCGCGCCAGCAGCTCCGCGCCGATGTGGACGGTCAGGAAACCGTGCACGGCGAAACGCCCGGCCGCGCGGTCGCGCCGGGCGCGGCGACGGCGGCGATCGAAGGGTTCGGGAGGGGCTGAGGAGGCAGGAGACATGGCCGGGCTTGTGCCGCCTGCCCGCGCGTCGGACAAGGGCGACATGATCGCGCCCGCCGCCCGTCTGCTCGCCCGAAGCTGGAGCATGGCGCTCGATTTTGCGCTGCCGCCGCGCTGCCCCGGCTGCGGCGCGATCGTGGACGGCGACGGCCGCTTCTGCGCGGGCTGCTGGCAGGCGCTCGATTTCCTGGGGCCGCCCGCCTGCGCGCTCTGCGGGATGCCGCTGCCCTATGCGATCGGCCCGGACGCGCTGTGCGGGGCCTGTCACGCCCGGCCGCCTGTGTTCGACAGCGCGGCGGCGGCTGTAGCTTACGGCGATATCGCCCGCGCGGCGGTGCTGCGGCTCAAATATGGCGGCCGGCCCGGCATGGCGCGGATGATGGCGCGGCAGATGGCGCGCCACGCCGTCCGGGTGCCGACGGATGCGATCCTGGCGGCGGTGCCGCTCCATCGCCGGCGGCTCTGGTCGCGCGGCTACAACCAGGCGCTGCTGATCGCCCGCGCGCTGGGCAAGGCGAGCGGGCATCCGGTCTCGCCCGATCTTCTCGTCCGCACCCGTGCGACGCCGGTGCTGCGCGGGCTCGGCCGCAAGGCGCGGGCGAAGGCGGTGGCGGGCGCGTTCGCGGTGCCCGCGCGGCATCGCCCGGCGCTGAAAGGGCGCGCGGTGATCCTGATCGATGATGTGTTCACCAGCGGCGCCACCGCCGAAGCCTGCGCCAAGGCTCTGAAGCGGGCGGGGGCGGCGAGCGTTCATCTGCTCTGCTGGGCGCGCGTGCTGCGCGAGGAAGATGCGATCGCCCGTTGACAAGCGCGTGCCGCATCCACAGGTCCAAACCTATGGCGAAAGTGGAAATCTACACGAAGTTCGGCTGCCCCTACTGCATGCGGGCGAAGCGGCTGCTCAAGTCCAAGGGCGTCGATTTCGAGGAAACCGACATAACGCTCGGCGGCCCCAAGCGCGCCGAGATGCTGGAACGCTCGAACGGCGGCCGCACCGTGCCGCAAATCTTCATCGACGGCCGCCATATCGGCGGATCGGACGATCTCGCCGCGCTCGATGACAGCGGCGAGCTCGACGCGCTGCTGGCGGCCTGAAGGGCGAAGACGCGATGCGCGCGGCGGTGATCCAGATGACGAGTGGCACTGATCCCGCCGCCAACGCCGCTGCGCTCGTCTCCGCGCTGGAGGAGGCCGAGGCGGGCGGGGCGGGGATCGCCTTCACGCCCGAGATGACCGGCCTGCTCGATCGCGATCGAGCGCGGGCGGCGGCGCATATCCGAGGCGAGGCGGAGGATCCGGTGCTGGCCGCCGCGCGCAAGGCGGCTGCGCGGCTGGGGCTGTGGGTGCATCTGGGTTCGCTCGCGCTACGGCCGGAGGAGGGCGACGGGCGGCTGGTCAACCGCGGTTTCCTGATCGACGGCAAAGGCGCGATCCGCGCGCGCTACGACAAGCTCCACCTGTTCGACGTCGATCTCGCTACCGGCGAGAGCTGGCGCGAATCGGCGGCCTATGCGCCGGGCGTGGGTGCGGTCGTGGCGGAGACGCCGGCCGGGCGGCTCGGCCTTTCGATCTGCTATGATCTGCGTTTCCCTGCGCTCTATCAGGCGTTGAGCGATGCGGGGGCCGAACTGCTGGCCGTCCCCGCCGCCTTCACCGCGCCGACAGGCCGGGCGCACTGGCATGTGCTGCTGCGCGCCCGCGCGATCGAGAATGCCTGTTTCGTGATCGCCGCCGCGCAATCGGGCCGCCATGAGGACGGCCGTGAGACCTATGGTCACTCGCTGGTGGTCGATCCCTGGGGCGAGGTGCTGCTGGACATGGGCGAGGGCGCGGGAGTCGGCTTCGTGGAAATCGATCTCGCGAGGGCGGCCGAGGCGCGGGCGCGCATCCCCGTGCTCGCGCATCGTCGTCCGATCCCCTCGGTGGAGCGCGCGGCATGATCGTGTTCGATCTCGCCTGCCCGGCCGGCCATGTGTTCGAAGCGTGGTTCGGCAGCCAGGCCGATTATGACGGCCAGCGCGAGCGGGGGCTCGTCTCCTGTCCCGTCTGCGGCGATCCCGAAGTGGGGAAAGCGCCGATGGCCCCTCGCATCGGCTCGGGAGGCAAAGGCGATCAGCCCGATCCCCGGCAGGTGATGAAGGCGCTGGCGGCGGTGCAGGCGAAGATGCTCGAAGGCTCCGAGCATGTCGGCCACCGTTTCGCCGAAGAAGCGCGCGCCATCCACGCCGGCGAAGCCGATGAACGACCGATCCACGGCCGGACCAGCCCCGACGAGGCGAAGAAGCTGGTGGAGGAGGGTATCCCCGTCGCCCCCCTCCCGCTCCCCGTCCGCGATACGGCGCGGGACAATTGACGCTCGGCCCCGGGCCGCCTAACTGCCGCCCCGAGTGGCTCCATAGCTCAGCCGGATAGAGCGACGGTTTCCTAAACCGCAGGTCGCAGGTTCGAGTCCTGCTGGGGCCACCACCTTTCACCGTTCGATAAATCCGAACGATCGCTTCGGCCTTATCCGGCTCCTCCGGAACCCGCGCGTCGCCTAGATCGTCTCCGCGTTCACATGAGGAGACTGGCGATGGCGAAGGTTCTTGTCCTCTATCACTCCACCTATGGCCACATCGAGCAGATGGCGAAGGCGGTCGCCGAGGGCGCGCGCGAGGGCGGCGCGGAGGTGACGATCCGGCGCGTGCCGGAGACGGTGCCGGAAGAGATCGCCCGCGCCGCCGGCTACAAGCTTGATCAGGAGGCCGGGATCGCCACCGTTAACGAGCTCGCGGATTATGACGCGATCATCATCGGCGTGGGCACGCGCTACGGCCGCATGGCATCGCAGATGGCCGCCTTCCTCGATCAGACCGGCGGGTTGTGGGCGCGCGGGGCGTTCACCGGCAAGGTGGGCTCCGCCTTCGTCTCCACCGCCACCCAGCATGGCGGGCAGGAGATGACGCTGTTTTCGGTCATCACCAATCTGCTGCACTACGGGATGGTGATCGTGGGCCTGCCCTACAGCTTCCAGCACCAGATGACCCTGGACGAGATCACCGGCGGATCGCCCTATGGCGCGACCACCATCGCTGGCGGCCAGGGCCAGCGCCACCCTAGCGAAAACGAGCTGGAGGGCGCGCGCTATCAGGGCCGGCTGGTGGCGCAAACCGCCACGAAGCTATGCGGCTGAGCCTTGCATGATCGAGGGGGCGATGCTCCCTCTCTTGCCATCGCCGACCCCAGCCCCCAGAGGGGAGGCATGAGCAAGGATCCCGAAGACGGCGACCTCGTCGCGCCGCCCCCGCCGATCGTCATACCGGAGGAGGTGGCGGAGGCCGTCCGCACCCTGATCCGCTGGGCGGGCGACGATCCGACGCGCGAGGGGCTGCGCGACACCCCCCGTCGCGTCGCGCGCGCCTGGAAAGAATATTGCGCGGGTTACGACGAGGATCCCGCCCGCCATCTCAGCCGCACCTTCGAGGAGGTGGGCGGCTATGACGAGGTGGTGCTCTTGAAGGACATCCCCTTCCATTCGCATTGCGAGCACCATCTGGCCCCGATCATCGGCAGGGCGGCGATCGCCTATCTGCCGAAGGATCGGGTGGTCGGCATCTCCAAGCTCGCCCGCGTGCTCCAGGGCTTCGCCCGCCGGCTCCAGGTGCAGGAGCGGCTGACGGCCGAGGTGGCGGACTGCATCTGGGAGCATCTTCAGCCCCACGGCGTCGCCGTGGTGATCGAGGCCAACCATGCCTGCATGACCGCGCGCGGGGTGCGCACCCCCGGCGTCGCCATGACGACCAGCCGCATGATGGGCGTGTTCCGCGAGGACGATCGCAGCCGCGAGGA
>DASSTK010000169.1:0-16131 GCA_035707945.1 Sphingomonas sp. | reverse complement strand
CCGCCGCGATCGAGGAATTCCTGGAAAATGCAGGGGCCCTCCGGCACGATCAGCTCGACGATGAGATCGCCTGAGTAGGCGATGGCGGCCCGATAGGAGGTGGGCTTGCCGTCGCCACGATAATCTCCCTTCACCGGCTCCAGCGGAGGGAAGACGAAGAAGGGGCCGACGCCCATCGTGCCTGTCCAGAAATCGATCGCGGCTTCCATGTCGGTGGTTACGAACGCCGTCTGGTTCAGCGGTGTGCGGTTGGCGTCGCTCATGTATTCTCTCCATCGGTCAGTATGGTTTTGGTGCTGACCATATGGTAGCGGCCTAATTGAAGAAGAGGAAGCGTCGGCGCACAGGTAGAGGAGGGTGTATGGGTATCCTGGACGGCAAGGTCGCGATCGTAACGGGTGCGGCGCGGGGCCTGGGTCTCGGCATCGCGCGGGCTTTCTGCGAAGCGGGCGCCGCGGTGATGCTGACCGACGTGCTGGCGGATGGCGAGCAGGCCGCCGCCGTGTTGCGCGACGAAGGATACAGGGCCGAGTTCATGGCGCATGACGTCACGGATGCTCAGGCATGGGATACGGTCGTCACCGCAACCGTCGCCCAATGGGGTCGGCTCGATTCGCTGGTCAACAACGCCGGCATCAACCTGATCTTGACCATCGAGGAGGCTTCGGTCGAGGATTTCGAAAAAATTCTGAACATCAACCTGCTCGGGCCTTTTCGCGGCATCAAGGCTGTGATCCCCGCGATGAAGGCCGCCGGCGGCGGATCGATCGTCAACATCGCTTCCAACTCGACGCGCAAGATGTTCCCGCAAACGACGGTCTATTCGGCGACCAAGGCGGCGCTGGCCAATCTTTCCAAAACGACCGCCGCGCATTTCGGGCGGAGCGGAGCAAATATCAGGGTGAACTCGATTCACCCCGGCGCGCATGCAACCAACATGATCGTGGGCGAAGGCGAACATTCGGCCAGCGACGAAATGGTCGACCTGCTGATCTCGATGATTCCGATGGGACGGCTGGGCAAGCCGTCCGAGGTCGGCGCGACGGCGGTGTTCCTCGCGTCCGATATGGCTTCCTATATCACCGGCGCCGAGATTTTCGTTGATGGCGGCGCGACCACGGGTTGATTGAACAGGGGGGCTCCGACACGAATGGCCGGAGCCTCTATTCTCAGTCGTAGCCTGGCAATTGCGGGCTGTATTCGCCGATCGTCTGGCCGCCATCGACCGTCACTTCCGCACCGCAGCAGAAGGAGGAATCGTCGCTGGCCAGGAACAGGTTGGCGCGCGCCACCTCTTCCGGCTCGCCGATACGGCGGATCGGATAGCCCTGATAATATTTCTTGAGCTCTTCCGGAGCTTCGCCCGTGACATTGCCCATCGGCGTGTTGATGCCGCCGGGAAAAACCGCGTTGACGCGAATGCCTTTGCGCGCGAACTCCATCGCCGCCGTCTTGGAGAGACCACGCAGCGCCCATTTGCTCGACAGATAGGCGCCGAGCCCGTTGAAGCCCTGCAAAGCGGAGGTGGAGCAGACGTTGACGATCGCGCCTTTGCCCTTCTCTTCCATTGCCGCGCCGGCAATCTTCATGCCCAGCCAGGAACCGATCAGATTGATCCTGAGCACGCGCTCATAATCCTCTCTCTTCAGTTCGGTAAGTTTGGCGGGATGTACGATGCCCGCATTATTGACGAGGATATCGATCCCGCCCCACCGCGCCTTCACGTCGGCGACAAGCGCGGCCCAGCCATCCTCGTCGCTGACGTCGAGCTTGCGGAACATGGCGCTGTCGCCGATGCTCCTGGCGACCGCTTCCCCTTCGGCTTCCAGCATGTCGACGAGCACGACTTTCGCGCCTTCCTCGGCAAACAGCCGCGCCGTTGCCTCGCCCTGACCTCGCGCGGCGCCCGTGATGATGGCGACGCGACCTTGCAGCTTGCCCATACCCTCTCCTTGGCCAGCGTAATTCTCTTTCATGTTATCCATTATCTATATGGAAGCAAGCGGACGGTATAGAGGCATATCACATGTGCTGGCGGCGACAGGACGAGAGAGATTGTCCCTTTCGCCCGTATCCTTCTAGCGTGTAGGCTTATGCGAACCGGGATTATCGAGGGGGCTGCCGCGGCTGTGAAAAGGGATGTCAGAAAACCGATCCCGGAGGAGACCGAGCCCGAGATCCACGAGCATCGCGATTTCCTGTTCAAGGATACGCTGCCCTATTTGACCCAGTTCATCGCCCGTCTGCTCCAGATCGACTATCTGGGTCGTATCGCGGAAACCGGCATCGCCCCTGCGCAGGCCTTCGTGCTGGGCGAGCTGTGGATGACCGAGCCGCTGTCCCAGGTCGAACTCGCGCGACGGCTCGACATCGGCAAGGCCACCGTAGGCCAGACGCTCAACCGGCTGGAGCGGGCCGGCCTTATAGAGCGTCGCCGACTCGCCACCGACAGGCGTGTGATCATGATCCATCTGACCGAACAAGGGTGGGCGTTGCGCGAGCCGCTCAAGAGCGCCGCCCGCGCCCAACTCGATATGCTGGACGAGCGGATCGGTGCGGACGAGGTGCGCCGGATCACCGATCTGCTCGCCAAGGCCGCAGGCCAGTTGCGCGCTGCCGGTTTGCCCGGCCTCAGCGAGGAATAGAGAAGGATCGGATCGGGTCCGTTCCATCCCAGCCCTGCGCGGCGGAGCGGATCAGGCCATAAACGGTCCGCAGCGCCTCGGTGGGTTCGTACAGCTCGACGAAATGGCCCAGGGTCTTGCGGCAATCCATCATCGCGAAGCCCACGCCCGGCGAGACTTCCGCATAGAGCCCGGTCTCGCATCCGGTCGCCTCGAAGGCCTTCATGCTCGCCTCGAGATCGTCCACGATCAGCGCGACATGGTGGATGCCTTCGCCGCCATCCGGGTACATGTCCCTGAAAACGGAGGGGCCTTCGTTGTTCTGCTGGACGAACTCCACCATTATCTCGCCCCACTGACCATAGGCGGAGCTGTGATCCAATTCCGCCTCGCGGCCACGGTAACGACACAAGCTGAGCGGGATATGTTCGGCCACGTAATAAGGCCCCGATCCGAACAGCGCCGAATGCGCGCGGGCCGCCGCCACTACATCCGGCACGAAATATGCGATCTGCCGCGCCGCGCGGTCGGTAAGAAGCGGCATGTTCGTCTCCTTCTTATCTGCTAGCGTACTATATTGACAGACGCCCGCTGCTTCGTACAGCCTCACATAATAGCCGGCGATAATGAGGAGAGGGAGATGCGGGGTGGAACCCCGACCGCGGACGGGCCGGCGCCATTTCATGGATGGCGCATGGTCGCGTTGGCGTTCGTGATCCTCAATCTGGCGCTCGGGGTGAACTTCACCGCCTATGGCTCGCTGGTGGAGGCGATCCAGCATGAGTTCGGCACGAGCCGCGCGCTCGCCGCCTCGGGGCCGAGCGTGCTCAACCTCGCCATGGGATTGCTTGCTCCTTTCGCCGGCGCGGTGATGCGGCGGGTGCCGCTCAAGACGCTGATGCTCATCGGGATCGTGATGAACGCGGGCGGTTATGTGCTCATCACGCAGGTCCATTCCATCTACTTGATGCTCGCCTGCTACGCACTGTTGATCGGGCCGGGCTTCTGCCTGAGCGGCATCATTCCCTGCACGACGATTGTGAGCAACTGGTTTGTGGAGGGGCGAGGCAGAGCGATCGGGATCATCAACATGCCGTTCGGCAACACACTGATGCCGCTTGCCGCCGCCTTGATGCTGCAATCCTTCGGACTGCGCACGACTTTCCTCGGCTGCGCCGTGATACTCGCGGCGCTTATCCCGCTTATACTCACAATCGTCGACCGCCCCGACCGCGTCGGCCAGAATGCGCGGGGCGCCGGACTCGTCGTGGAGGAGCATGCGGCCGGCGCCGGTGAGATGACGAGCGCCGAAATCCTCCGCTTCCCGCCCTTCTGGGTTCTGACGCTCGGCGTGGGACTGCTGAGCGCGGGAGGCATGGTGATGGTGTCGCACCTCGTCGCGCTCGGCATGGGGCGAGGGCTGACGCTGTCTTCGGCCTCGCTGCTGCTTGCGGGTTTCGGCGTTGCGGGCGTTGCGGGCGCACCGATCTTCGGCTGGTTGTCGGATCGTTTGGGCGGGGGTCACGCCTTCGCCATTCTCTGCTTCGCCCAGGCGCTTCCGTGGCTGGGCCTCATCGTGGCCGGCGGCAGTCTGCCGCTGCTCCTGCTGCTGGCGATGCTTATCGGCCTGGGCTCGAACGCGATTACAACCTTGTTCGGAACGACGACCGGCGAGTGGTTGGGAAAGGCCAACATAAGCGCCGGCATGGGCCTCTGTTATTTGCTTCAGATACCTTTCCTGTTCGGCGCGGCCCCTCTCGCCGGCGCGATGTTCGACAGAACCGGCGGCTACACCGCGACAATTCTGCTCCATGTCGCGAGTTTCGTCATGATGGGCCTGATATTCTTCGCTTATCGGCCGCGCGCGATTATTGCGTCTCGACCATCAATCGCGTGATCTTCAGGCTGGCGATATACCAGCGACCGCGGATCTTCCGATATTCTTCATGATAATGGCCGTATCCGTAAAACATCCGGAACGGCTCGCCTGTCGGCGGGCGCAGGATATCAGCCAGGGCCCATATGCCGCGCGCATGATCATCCGACACAATCTCGATTTCGGGCATGTGGCCGTAATGCGCGCTGGTGATCGGGTTGATGCCGGTGCTGACATAATCGACGATCGCATCAACGCCGGTGATCGGCTCCAGCCCCGTGACGTCGGGCTTTTCCTCCAGTGCGCCGCGCACGTCGAAGAAGGCGTCCTCGGTGAAGATCGTGCGGAAGCCATCCCAGTCATGGATGTCCATAAAGCGGAAATAGCGGGCTTTCAGCCGCTTGATTTCCTCTATGGCCAGCAGGGTGTCGATCGGGGATGGCATGGCGTTCTCCTGTCATCGGCTTGCGGCGCGGGCAGCCGATCCGTAAGCTAGCGATCGATTTCGACAACACAAGCTGGAAGGGCGCCTGATGATCTTCGAGGGGTATGAGACGCTGAACTTCGCGCGCGAAGGCCGCGTGCTCACGATCATGATGAACCGGCCCGAGGTGATGAATGCCGTGAGCCACCGGCTCCATGTCGAGATGGGGCGTGTGTTCATCGAAGCGGCGGAGGATCCGGAGACCGACATCATCATCCTGACCGGCGTCGGCCAGGCTTTTTCGGCGGGTGGCGATGTCAACTGGATGGCGGATATGGCGGCAGGCAAGCGCGGGCCGTTCGTGGAGGAGGTGCGCGTGATGCGCCGGATCATCCATGGCGTGCTCGATTGCCCCAAGCCGATCATCGCCAAGGTGAATGGCGACGCGATGGGCTTCGGCGCCTCGATCGCGCTGCTCTGCGATATCGTGATCGCCGCCGACACCGCGCGCTTCGCCGATCCGCATGTCAGGCTCGGGCTGGCGGCGGGGGATGGCGGCGCGCTGATCTGGCCGCAACTCATCGGCTTCGCCAAGGCTCGCCATTATCTGTTGACCGGCGAGGCCGTGGCCGCGCCCGAAGCCGAGCGGATGGGCCTCATCACCTTCGCTGTTCCGGCGGCCGAGCTCGACGAGTTCGTCGCCAAATACGCCGGCAAGCTGGCGCGCGGCGCGCAAAGCGCGATCCGCTATACAAAATCCGCGGTCAACATCGCGCTCCGCCAGCTCTTCGCGTCGGTGGGCGAGGCGGCGATCGCCTATGAAGGCCTCACCACTTACACGGGCGACTTCAGGGAGGGCATCGCCTCCTTCATCGAGAAACGCCGGCCCGAGTTCGGCAAAGAGTGAGGGGCTTCCTCCTGCTCGTATAGTGTGCCACCATACGATGAACCGGCGAACATGAGAGTCGGACAGGAGGATGGGATGACGGACCTCGAGGCGCGCCTGCGACTGGCTCTCGACCGGCAGGAAATCGAGCATGTGCTCAAGCTCTACTGCCGCGCGATCGATCGCTGCGACAAGGAGCTGCTGAAGTCGATCTATCATCCCGAGGGCACGGACGATCATGGCTCCTTCTCGGGCAACGCGCACGAGTTCGCCGAATTCATTATCCCGACGTTGCGCGAGGTGATCCTCGACGGCATGCATACCGTCACCCATTGCACGATCGAGGTGGATGGCGATTTCGCGACGTCGGAGGCCTATTACTGGGCCTATCAGCAGGCCCACGGCGGCGAGGAGTTCATCACCGGCTATTTCGGCCCCGACTATGCCGCGAAGGCCAAGGCCGAAGGCACGATCGACGGCAATCACGACTATTATTGCGGCGGCCGCTACATTGATCTGTTCGAGCGCCGAAACGGCGAATGGAAGATCCTGCGCCGCAAGATCACCAACGAATGGAACGACATCCGGCCTTCGAGGCGGATCACGGACCAGGGCGCCGTCGCGGATTTCAACCTGCCAGGCAGGCGGGACCGGCAGGATCCGGTTTATCTCAACATCATTCCGTCGCGCGTCGCCTCTGCGGCCGAATAAGGGAGCCGGTGATGCAGCGCGATTTCGACATCATCGTTGTCGGTTCCGGTGCGGCGGGGCTGTCAGCTGCGATCGAGGCCCGTGAGGCGGGCGCCACCGTTATGCTGGTCGAGGCCGACACCCATTTGGGCGGCGCCACCCGCAACTCGACCGGCGTGGTCTATGCCGTCGGGACGAGCACCCAGACCGAGGACGGTGTGGAGGACGATCCCGACGCCTTCTACGCCTACATCATGACGCTCAACCAATATGCGTGCCGCCCCGATCTGATGCGCCGCTATGCCGATGAAAGCGCCAACATGCTGGAATGGCTGAAAGGAATGGGCGTCGAGTTTCCGGCCAACATGCTCGTGCATTCGGACGTCAGCGGCGTGCGTCGCGGGCATACCTCCAAGACCTTCGGTCTCGGCATCGCTGACGCCTTGATCAACCATGCCGGCGCGATCGGCGTGGAAAGCGCGTTCGGCACGCGCATTGACGGATTGATCGTCGAGGATGGTCGAGTCGTCGGCATCCGCGCGGGGGATACCGAATTGCGCGCCGGCGGCGTCGTGCTCGCCACCGGCGGTTTCGGCAACAATCCCGATATGCTGAAGAAATGGTTCCCCTCGGCCGCCTATCATGGCGACCGCACCTGGGCTGTCCATATCGACGCCCCCTTTATTCTTGGCGACGGCATCACTTTTGGCGAGCAGGTCGGCGCCCGGATCACCGGCCATGATCGCGGGCTTATCCAGCCGACGCCCTGCTTCGCGCGGAACGTCGAGGCTTTCCTGCCGCCCTGGGTGGTGGCGGTCAACAAGGAAGGCAAGCGCTTCATGGCCGAGTGGGACAGCTACTCGGTGGTCGGTTATCTCATCAACGAGCAGACCGGACGACGCTGCTGGGCCATTTTCGATCACCCCACGCTGGTCGCCAATGGCGATGACCTGAGCTACGCCGATCCCTATAACAGTGGTCTCGCGATATCGAGTTGGGAAGAGCACACCATTGCCGGGCAGGTTGCGAGGGGCGTGGTCGCTCGCGCCGATACGATCGAGGAACTATCGGAGAAGATCGGGCTCGATCCTGTCGCGGTCGCTGAAACGATCCGCGTGTACAACCGCGATATCGAGCAGTTCGGCGAAGATCGTCTGTTCCGCAAGGACGGCAACGGGCATCCGCTTGCCCCCGTCGAGGCAGCGCCTTTCTACGCGGTCGAGGTGCGGCCGGCGATCATCGGCTTCACCGCGGCCGGACTGGACGTCGATATAGAAGGCCATGTGCTCGACACGCGCGGCATCATCATCCCCGGCCTGTTCGCGGCGGGCGAGGTGCTAGGCTGCTTCCACGGCAAGCGCTATGGCGGCGGCGGCATGAGCATAGGCAGCGCGGTGCTGTTCGGGCGAGATGCCGGCCGCATCGCGGCCAGGGAAGCGCTGGCCAGCCAGCCGGTGGCGGCATGAGCGCCGCCTCCGATGCGGCGCTCTCGGCGCTGCTCGACAAGCAGGCGCTGCACGAGCTTGCGATGCGTTACAGCCGCGCCATCGACCGGCGCGATCCCGAACTGCTCGCCACCGTCTATCACCCGGACGCCCATGACGAGCACGGCGCCTTTTTCGATGGGCCGGCGAGCACGTTCATCGCGAACCTGAAGAAGACAATGGCGGTCTTCGAGGTGAGCCAGCATATGATCGGCAACGCCAGCTATCGGCTGGACGGAGACTATGCCGAAGGCGAGCTTTATTTCACCGCTTATCACCGCACCCTTCCTCCCGAACCAAGGCACGAAATCGTGCGCGGCCGCTATCTGGATCGCTATGAACGGCGCGACGGCGAGTGGCGCATCGCCTATCGCAGATTGGTCTGGGATAGCTATGAGACGACCCCGGTGCAGCCTGCCGATACGGAGACGCTGCGCGCGCTCGGCGAAGGTGGGAAAGGGGAGGATGATTATTCCTACCGCGCGTTGACCCTGCTCGGGCGAGGGCGCTGAATCGGATCAGCGCGGCAGTTGCAGCGCCTCCTGCGCCGTCGATGCGATCAGCGTCCCGCGTCGATCAAAGATGTGGCCTCGCGCCAGATTGATGCCGCCTTTCGCCGAGGGGCTGTCGGTATGATAGAGCAGCCAATCCCCGGGGTCCGCCAACGGACGGTGGAACCAGACCGCATGGTCGATGCTCGCCACGAACAAATCGGCGCTCGGTGAAGGGCGGGTATGGCGCGTGAGCGTGGCGGCGGGCAGCCAGAAGTCGGAGATGTAGGCGATCAACGCTTCCGAACCGGCGGCCTCGGTGATTGTCGCGGCGCCTGGCAGGCGCAGCCAATAACTCCGTTCCGCCTGACCTGTCGGTCCGGTCAGATCCTCACGGGAAAGCGGCTTCACCTCGACCGGCCCCGGCGCGGCGAAACCGCGGATATAAGGGGTCAGGCCGGTCGCATCGGATCGCACCATGTCGGCGAGGTTCTCCAGTTCCTCCGGCGCGGGCACATCGGGCATCGGAATCTGGTGAACGAAGCCATGCTGCCGCTCGGCGAAGGAGCAAAGCATCTCCAGGATCGTCCGGCCGTTCTGAATGGCGGACACGCGGCGGGTGGTGAAATTGCGCCCGTCCCGAACCCGCTCGACACGGAACAGGACTCGGATGTCGACCGATCCGGGCCGCAGGAAGTATGCGTGAAGCGAATGCACCGGACGGCCGCCGACCGTCTGTGATGCCGCCATCAGCGCCTGGGCGGCTATCTGCCCGCCGTAGAGCGCGCCGTTGACGTTATGCTGATTGTAGCGGCTGCGAAAAAGATCCCCGTCCAGATCGTCCAATGTCAGCAGCGCGGGAACATCGTACCGATCCCACGTATCGGCCGGCATGCCGTCCCATGCGGCGTCATCACCTGTCCGCAATGCCCGCTTCCCCTTCACCTTTCCGGTCTAGTACGCAGGCATACCGTTGACAAGCTGCCTCGGTTGATGGAAACGGTATTCTGGCATATGATCGATGCGGGTGGGAACCCGTGCGAAGAGAGGATGAGGCACAATGAGCGCGACGGCCGCCGATATCGGCATGTTCAATCCGTTCGATCCGGATCATCTGTCGTCGCCCGGGCCAGGCTGGGCGCTGTTGCGCAAGGAAGCGCCGATTTATCGGGTCGCCATGCCGGGCCCGGCGCCCGTCTTCATCGCCACGCGCAAACGCGACATCGAGGCGATCGCGCGCGATACGGAGACATTTTCCAGCAATCCCGTGCCTTCGGTGTGGCGCTGGGGCGAGTTCGATCCGGAAATCGCCGAAGTGTTCGCGGCTTCTGGTTACAAGGTGGTGCAGACGCTCCAGGCGAGCGATCCGCCCATGTCCCTGGCCTATCGCCGCATCGCCGAGGAATCGCTGAACCGCAAGAAGGTGATCGCACTGGAGCCGGAGATCAACGCCATCACCGAAAGGCTATTGGCCGCGATGCCCGAGGGCGAAGCGTTCAATTTCGTGGATGCTTTTTCGGTGCCTCTGCCGCTGGAGGTCATCTGCCTCATTCTCGGCATGCCGTACGAGGATGCGATGTTCCTCAAATTCTATTCGGACGAGTTCACGCATCTGGTGGACCCCGTCCACCCGCTGCCGCGCGCGATCGAGGCGACCCGAACGATCGTCAAGGGCTATAGATATTTCGCCGAAATGATCGAGCGGCTCCAACGCGAGCCCGAGGACAATCTGACCAGCGCGATCGCCAACGCCTCGGTCGACGGCCGGCCGCTTTCCATCGAAGAGCGGCTGTCGATGATTCATGTCCTCGTCATCGCCGGTAACGAAACCACGCGCAACGCGCTTTCGTCCGCCATGTATGTGCTGGCGACACGGCCCGATCTCTGGGCGAAGCTGAAGGCCGAGCCGGCCAGGATGCCCGATTTCATCGAGGAGGTTCTTCGCGTCCATGCGCCGGCCATCACGACGCCGCGCACCGTGCTCAAGGATACGGTCATCGATGGTGTAGCTCTGCCGAAGGGCTCGACCATCTTTCTCATATGGGCGTCCGCCGGCCAGGATGAGGAGGTTTTCGCCGATCCGCGCGAGATCGATCTCGATCGCAAGAACAAGCGTTCGCATCTTACCTTCGGCATGGGCGTCCACCATTGCCTCGGCAGCTTTCTCGCGCGCGCCGAGTTGAGCGCGGCGCTCACCCGCTGGTTCGCCGATTTTGAGCGGGTCGAACTCGCCGTGCCGCAGGAGCAGGTGCGCTATGATCCGGTGTTCGGCTTTCACGCACTGAGCAACCTGCCGGTACGGGTTACGCGCAAGGCCGCCGTCCGCGCTGCGGCATAGCGGACGCGGCGGGGGAAGGCTCGTGGTCGATCTGTATGATTATATCATCGTCGGCGCAGGGTCGGCGGGTTGCGTGCTGGCCAACCGGCTGAGCGCCGATCCGTCGGTGCGGGTGCTGCTGCTGGAAGCGGGCGGCGAGAATAAAAGCTTCCTTGTCGAGATGCCGAAAGGGATCGGCAAGCTCGTCATGGATCCGCGCTACAGCTGGAATTATCCGGTCGGCGGCGAGGACGGCGCGGCCAGTGAGACATGGCAGCGCGGGCGCGGCCTCGGCGGCTCGTCGGCGATCAACGGCATGATCTATGTTCGCGGTCAGCCCGAGGACTTCGCGATCTGGGAGCATGAGGCTGGCCCCGAATGGGGCTGGGCGGCGATGAAGCAGGCCTATCGCTCGATCGAGGATCATGAATTGGGCGACGACGGCACGCGTGGGGCGGGCGGCCCGGTGTACATCACCACCAACAAGTTTCGTTATCCGCTCGCCGAGCGCGCGATCGAGGCGGGCGTGCAGATGGGGCTGCCGCGCCACTATGACGACCTGAATCGCGAGGATCAGGAGGGCGTCGGCTATTACTGCTATAATATCAGGAAGGGGCGGCGGCAGAGCTCGGCCATCTGTTTTCTGGATCCGGTTCGCCATCGCCCCAATCTTCGCATCGTCACCGGCGTGACGGTCGATCGCGTGTTGTTCGAAGAGAAGCGTGCGACCGGCGTTGCTTGCCGGGTCAACGGCGAATTCGTCACCTATCGCACGCGCGGCGAGGTGATCCTGTCGGCCGGGACGGTCATCTCGCCCAAGCTGCTCCAACTCTCCGGCATCGGACCGGCCGATATGCTGGGTCGCCACGGGATTCCCGTGATCCATGACAGTCCGGATGTCGGCCGTCGGTTGCGCGAGCATCTCGGCCTGCTGATGACTTATCGCCTCAAAGGGGATCGCGGCATCAATCACCGCCTCCACGGCCTCGGTCTCGCCGGAAGCGTCGCGCAATATCTGCTGTTCCGCTCCGGCCCGCTCGCCAACGGTGCGATGGAGGTGGGGGCCTTCGTTCGCACGTCCCCGGCCGAGCCCAGACCCAATCTGCAGCTCTACATCAGCGGCTGGACGCTCCATATTCCAGAGGACAAGAGCACCGTCGCACCGATGCAATCGGTCGAGCATCATCCCGGCATGACCTTCACGCTCCAGCTGATCGGCCTCGACAGCGAGGGCGCGCTGGAGATCGGCGGCGCCGATCCCGATGCGCCGCTGAGGATCACGCCGAACTGGCTTTCGAGCGATCATGACCAGCGCCAGGCGATCGAGATGGTGCGCTATGTGCGGCGCTACGTCTCACAACCCGCGCTGGCCGAGGTGATCGAAGGCGAAGTCCTGCCGGGGGGCTCGGTCGGAAGCGACGAGGCGATACTTGCGGCGGTCCGCCGGAACGCGCTGTGCGGCACGCATGCCGTGGGCACCTGCCGCATGGGCCGCGATGAGCGATCGGTGGTGGACGAGCGGCTGCGCGTGCGCGGTGTGCACGGGTTGCGGGTCGTCGATTGCTCGGTGATGCCCGGCCTGATTTCGGGGAACACCAACGGCCCGGCGATGGCGACCGGATGGCGCGCCGCCGATCTCATTCAGGAAGATGCGCGCGTGCGCAACGCGGCCTGAGCCGCGATTGAAGATGGAGACATCATGCCGAATCTGAAGGTTGTCGAGAGAGATGGTTCAAGCCGGGTCGTGGAGGGCGAAACCGGGCTCAGCGTCATGGAAGTGATCCGCGACAATGGCTTCGACGAATTGCTGGCGCTGTGCGGAGGTTGTTGCTCCTGCGCCACCTGCCATGTGTTCGTCGACGAAGCTTTCGCGGATCGGCTTCCGCCGATAAGCGACGACGAAAGCGATCTGCTCGACAGCTCCGATCACCGCCGCCCCAATTCGCGCCTCTCTTGCCAGATTCCCTTCTCGGATACGCTGGAAGGAATAAAGGTCACGATCGCCCCGGAAGATTGAGAGCCTTTCACACCCCCAGCAGCCCGAAGGCGTCATGGTCCATCGCGGCCGTGGCGGCGCGCACCGTATTCGCGGTATTGATCGCTTCGGGCTGCCACACCGCGCTGTTGTTGAGCCAGGTCACGACCGGATAGAAGCTCGCGCAGCGATAAAGAAACCATGCGTCCTCCAGCGAGGGCGTATCCTTGATGCCGTGCGCCGCGAGGCGCGTGACATAGTGGGAAAGCAACGCCCGCTCCCATTTGCGCCGATCCATCACATCGAGCGCGCAAAGCATGAAATAGGCGATGCCGATCGGCCAGTGCTCGGGCCGGGCCACCCAGTCGATCACGCCGGGCGCGCCGTCCGCTTCGACATAAAGATTGCCGAGATGCTCGTCGCCGTGGATGACCACCATCGCCGATTGCCCGAGCAGGGACCACATGACGTCCCATGCCTTTTTCGCGCGATCCAGATCCTGAAAGGCGTTGGGCAGTGTGCGTCCACGAGGCAGTTCGATATAGGAGCGCCAGTTTTCCGGAGTGAAGAAAGTCGGGAAATAGACGTCGTTGACCAGCCGCCTATTCTCTTGCGCCAAGGTTCCCGGGCCCATTGCGCCGCCCGCCTCGAACAGAGGGCAGTTCCAACTGCTCGCGTGCATCCGGGCGAAGGCGTCCATGAAGGCCATCGCCTGACCGAGATCGAGCGTATGGAAGGCGTCGAAGAAGGTCGCACCCTTGGGAGCCAGATCCTCCATGATGATCGCGGAAGCATCCTCGGCGACGCTGATATGATGCCAGGCGGGGCCGGCGGGGGCGGCGATCAATGGAGCGATATCGCGAATCGAGCGCAACTCGTTGGCCATCGCCCAGGCCGATCCCGTGGAGGGATCGTTCTCGCCGGGGAAATTGCCCTTTACGATATAGCTTGAGGCCAACCCTTCGCCGCTCGCGCCATACTCCACCTCGACGCGGAACTTGTTCTGTTTGTATCCGAATATGGGGCCCCGCCGTATCGCCGTCACCTCCACATCGGGCCAGGCGTCGCGAAGCGCGGCGGTGAACCAGGCCGGCGTCACGTCGTCATAGCGAAGCGGGGCGGTAACGGGCATGATCGATCCTCCTGCATCCATCCGGCGGCTGGCGCGGCCGCATTCATTGTGATACCTACATATCGTAGGCAAGCGAACTAAAGTCGACAAGAGGAGAGACGTCGTTGCGAAGCGCGGTATTCGTGGGCGCGGGCAAGCCGCTGGTTATCGAGGAACGCGCCATTCCGCGGCCGGGCCCCGATCAGGCGCTGATCAGGGTCGAGCGCTGCGGCGTCTGCGGTTCCGATCTGCATATGACCAGCGGCAGCCCGTTCGATGTGCCGCATGGAACCGCGCTGGGGCACGAATATGCCGGTGAGGTCGTCGAGATCGGGCCGGGCGAAGGGCGGCTCAAGATAGGCGATCGGGTGACGGCGTTGCCCATCTCGGGCTGCGGTGAATGCCCCGCTTGCCTCGCCGACACTCCCCTGCACTGCATATCCATGCAATCGATGCAGGGCGGCTACGGCGAATATACGCTGATCGACCAGCGCCAGGCGGTGAGGCTGCCCCAAAGCCTGAGCTTCGATGACGGCGCGTTGATCGAGCCACTCGCCTCCGGGCTGCGCGGCGTGCGCAAGCTGGGAGGCCTCGAAGGCAAGCGCGTTGCGGTGATCGGCGCGGGAGCGATCGGCACCGCCGCCATCTTCTGGGCGAGGCGGTTCGGCGCGGGCCGGATCGCGGCGATCGCGCGCGGGGATCGCAATCGGAAGCTGGCCGATACAGTCGGCGCGGATGCGTTCCTGACTCTCGGCGATGGCCTGGGCGAACGGCTGGAAGACGCACTCGGCGGCAAGGCCGACATCGTGATCGAAGGTGCGGGCGCGCAGGGTGCGATCCGCCAGGCCATAGACGTCGTCCGCACCGGCGGTGCGATCCTCTCGCTCGGCGGCTGCATCGTGCCGGATACCATCCTGCCGGTGATGGCGATGATCAAGGAGGTCGATCTGCGCTTCAGCGTTGCTTACGGGCTGCGTGATTTCCGCGAGGCGGTCGGGGCGTTCGATGCCGGCCACGTCTCGCCCCGGGCCATGATCGGCGAGACGATCGGCCTGGATGCGCTTCCCGGACGATTCGAATCGATGCGCCATGCCTCCCACCCTGCCAAGGTGATGGTGAAGCCGCACGCTTGACGCGACATAGAACGCTAGCATACTAATCCATCGATGGACGGAAGCCGAATATCCATGACGGGAAAGTGGGCAGCCGCATGAATCTGGAGCCTGACCCCAGGGATGAAGCTTTCCGCGAGGAGGTGCGCGCCTTCATCCGCGAGAACCTGCCGCCGGATATGGCGACGCGTGGGCGACGCGATTTCCACCCTAACAGGGATGATCTTGTCTTCTGGACGCGGAAGCTCGACGAAAAGGGTTGGGTCGCGCCGCATTGGCCGGTGGAATATGGCGGCCCGGATTGGCGCCCCATGCAGCGCTTCATCTTCGAGGAGGAGATGCGGGCTGGCTTCGCGCCTACGCTCGATCGCATCGCGATCGAACTGGTCGGGCCGGTGCTCTACACCTTCGGTTCAGCGGAGCAGAAAGCGAAATATCTGCCCGAGGTGTTCCGGGCCGAGCGGCTGTGGTGCCAGGGTTTTTCCGAGCCCGGCGCCGGCTCCGATCTCGCCAGCCTGCGGACGCGCGCGGTTCGTGACGGGGATCACTACATCGTCAACGGCCAGAAAACATGGACCACCGAGGCGCACAATGCGGACATGATGCTCGCGCTGGTTCGCACTGACCCCGACGCCAAGCCCCAGCGCGGCATTTCGGCGCTGTTGATCGACATGCGTTCGCCGGGGCTGACCCGCCGCCCGATCTACACGATCGATGAGGGGCTGAGCGTCAACGAGGTGTTCTTCGATGATGTCCGCGTACCGGCGGAAAATCTGGTCGGTCAGGAGAATGCAGGCTGGTCCTACGCCAAGTTCCTGCTGGGCAATGAGCGCACCAATAGCGCGGAGGTGCCGCATACCAAGCGCGATATCGCCCAGATCGAGGCGATCGCCCGTATCGAGCGCAAACAGGGCCGTCCGCTGATCGAGGATCCGGTGTTCGCTTCCAGGTTGGCGCGCCTCAAGATCGATGCTCTGGCGCTGGAATATGCCGTCTATCGGGTGCTGGCGGACGAAGGGGAGGGGGCCAACTCGGTCGCTTCGGTGCTCAAGGTGCGAGGCTCGGAGCTGCGCCAGCGGGCCGCCGATCTCGCGGTGGAAGCCCTTGGCGATCGGGGCCTGGCGGTGGCGGCCGATCCCGA
>DASSTK010000168.1:0-7814 GCA_035707945.1 Sphingomonas sp. | reverse complement strand
GATGTGTCGCCACCAGCTCTCCCAGCCGCGAGAGGAGGTTGAGCCGCAGCATGTCCGCCCAGCTCACGCTCTTGCCGTCGAGGGCGGGTTCGAGGGCGGCGGCCTCGGCGATCAGGGTTTCGGCGCTCTCGTCCCGATCCTCCCGCATCACCCCCTCGCCAAGCCACAGCCGCACCCGCTCGACCAGATCGAGCACCTCGGGCGAGGGCCTCCTGCCGCCGGAACGGCCGAGCTCGGCGATGCGATCCTCCACCGTGCTCGCCAGCGGCAGCAGGATGGAAAGCTGATCCTGCAACGCGCGGACCGTTCGCACGCGCGGCAGGAAGCGGGATGTATCGAAGGGCAGGTGGATGGAAAGCTGGTGCAGTTCGTTGATGTCGAGCGCGAGCCGCCGCCGCTCGCGATCCAGTCGCGGGTTGCGCCCGCCCGCCAGCGCGTCGCGCGACCAGCGTTCGGCGTCGAGCAAGATCTCGTCCACCCGCGCGAACAGCCGCGCCGTCACCGTCTTTGGAAAGATGGTGCCGTGGATCAGGCTGCCTGCGAGGATGCCGATCGAAATCTCCTGCACGCGCAGGATGGCGGTGTCGAAGATCGCGCCCGGCGTATCCACGCTCGGGAAGCCGATGATGCTAGCGGTGTAGCCCGCGAGCAGGAACACATAGGCGCGCGGCGTGCGATCGAGCAGCGAGATGTAAAGGCACAGGCCCAGCCACAGGCCGAGCGCGAGGCTCAGCACCCACGGCTCGTTGACGAATGTGGGCACCAGCACCACCGCCGCGCTCGCCCCCAGCAGTGTGCCGATCAGCCGGAACGCCGCCTTCGAAAGCACCGCGCCCGCGAGCGGCTGGGCCACGATATAGGAGGTCGTCACCGCCCAATAGGGTCGGGTCAGCCCGATCTGGAGCGCGACATAATAGGCCAGAAGCGCCGCCGCGAGGCATTTGAGCGAGAATAGCGCGGCGTCGCGATCGGCGGCGTTCATGCCCCTTCCTCCAGCGCGGCGAGGATATGCGAATCGAGCGCCGCCATCACCGCGTTGGCGTCGGCGAGGCGATCGTCGGAGACGCCTTCGAGCAGGCGGGCGCGGATGGCGGCGAGCGTTTCCTCGATGCGCCCGGCGAGACGGCGGCCGTCCGGCGTCAGGCGGACGAGATTGGCGCGGCGATCGGCCCGATCCGTGCGCCGCTCGATCAGCCCCGCGCCTTCGAGCTGGTCGATCAGCCGCACCAGCGAGGCCCCGGAAATCTCCAGGCTCTGCGCGAGATCGCCCTGGCGCACATCGTCTCCCATCCGCGCGGTATGGACCAGCGCCCAGCCCGGCGCGACCGACAGGCCGAAACCGGCAAGGGCGCGATCGGCCAGCCTGCGCCACCGCCGTGCGATCGGCAGCAGCCGCCAGGCCAGCTCCATCTCCAGAGCGGCGCGACTCGGTTCCATTAGGATGCTAATTATAGGGAGCCGAGCGAAGCGCCAAGGTCCGCCTGACGGGCGGAGCGGCGGGCTCAGCCCGGCGTCAGCTTGTGAAGATACCAGGAGAGGCGGTCGAGGTTGGACTGGCCCGCGCGCGCGGGGTTGATGGTGTCGTAAACCACCGCATTCTCCAGCACATTCTGCACATAACCGCGCGTCTCGGAATAAGGGATCGCCTCGATCCAGTCGACGACGTCGGTGGAGGGCAGACGCGGATCGCCGTTGGCCGCGATCCAGCGGCGAACATTGCCCGGTCCGGCGTTGTAGGCGGCGATGGCGAGCACGTAATTGCCGCCGTACAAATCCATCATCCGGCCGAAATAGCCGATGCCGAGCTGCATATTGTAACCGGGATCGGTGGTGAGCCGCATATAATCATAGGGCAGCGAGAGCTTGCCCGCCTGCTCGCGCGCGGTGGCGGGCATGAGCTGCATCATGCCGCGCGCGCCGGCGGCCGAGACGGCCTGGCGATCGAACTGGCTCTCCTGCCGCATGATCGCGTGGATCATGCTGAAGTCGTTCTGGAGCGGCGCGGGGACGGGCAGCACCGGGAAGCCGGAAAGCACATAATCGCTCGCCGATTCGGGCTTGGCCTCGCGTTCGGCCATGACGGCGAGATCGGGACGGCCCAATTCCTTGGCGAGTTCGGCGTCGAGCAGATGCTCGGCGTCGGACTTGTCGGCCTGCGCGGCGATGGTGCGCAGGAACTTGCTCTGATCCTGCCAATCGCCGAGTTGGCCGAGGATGCGCGCGGCGCGAACCGTCTCGCGCGCGTCATAGGCGGAACGCTCGGCCGGGGTGATGAGGCTGTAATCGGCCTTGGTCGGCGCGGGCACCGGCCGGTGCAGCCGCTCCAGCGCGAGCTGGCCGTAGAACTGATCGGGGAAAGCGGCGGCATTGGCGAAATAGGCGCTGGCGCCGTTGGCGTCGCCCGAGGCGAGCGCGGCGCGGCCCGCCCAATAGAAGCCCTTGCTCTGCGCATTCGGCGTCTGCGCGGCGGCGGCGTAGGCGCGGAACATGGCGATCGCGTCGGCGGGGCGATGAAGCTGATCGAGCGCCGTCGTGCCCGCGAGCCAGGCGAGGCTGGTGTAGCGGTCGCGCAGCTTGAACGCCATCTCGCGCACGTTCGCGCCCGCCGGGAAGATGGTATCGAGCTGGCCGGCGATGCCGTAGGCGAGCTGCCACTGATGATCGGCGGCGCAGGAGCGGGCGAGGGTCAGCGCCGTTTCCATCCACGCCGCCGGATCGAGTGGCGGCGCGGTGAAATGATGCGGCTGGGCCAGCTCGTAGCGCGCGACCGGCTCCTGCGCCGTTTCGCGCAGCCACAGCACGCGATCGCGCAGATAGCCGGGATCGGCGCTCGCGCCCGGCCCGAGCGCGGCGGCCTGCGCCTGCGCGTCGGGCGATTTCATCTGATAGGCGAGCCGCGCCGCGAAGATCGGGCGGCGCGCCATGCTGGTGACGGAAAGCTGGCGCTGGGCGTCGGACGTGTTCCGATCCCACAGCAGCCGCTCCATCCGAGCGTCCTGATCGGCCTGGGTGAAGCTGCTCCCGAAGCGGCCGAGCAGCCGCGCCTCATCGGTGGGGGAGAGCGCGCCCCCGGCCCAGGCCGCGCGGGCGGCGGCGAGCGCTTCGCTCTGCCGGCCGAGCGCAGCCAGCGCCTCGGCCTGGCGGACGCGGCCGGTGTTGGTCTGCGGCGGAAAGCGGGTGAAGAAGGCGACCACCTGATCGGGCGGCGTCACGTCCGGCTGGATCGCCCGTTCGGCCGCGCGGCGCATCGCCGATTCGCCCGGCCAGCCGGGATGGGCGAGCAGGAAATTGCTGTAATCCTGAAACAGCAGCCTATCGCTTTGCTGAAGCCGATGCCAGGAAACCACCGCTTCGGCGATGGGATCACTGGCGATTCCCGCCGCGCTCGCCGGCGGTGGGGCGTAGGTGTAGCCGGTCGCCGACGCGCCCTGCTGCACCGGCATCATCGCGGAGAGCCCGAGCTGGCTGCGATACCAGGCGATCTGCTGGGGGGAGAGGCTGGCGGCGGCGGCCGCGGCGGCGAGCAGCAAAGCGGGAACGGAAAGCATCAACCTTCGATGAAGCATGCTGGACAGGATGCCAACCCGCTCCTTATCTGGCCCTGAACAGTCGCCGTTCCCCGCCATGCGCCGGATTATGCCGTGCGGGCCGGACCGCGTGAAGGAGACAAGCATGTTCTCGGGATCGATTCCCGCCCTGGTGACGCCTTTTCGCGACGGCCGTGTCGATGAGGACACGTTTCGCGCGCTGGTGGACTGGCAGATCGAGCAGGGTTCCTCCGCGCTGGTGCCGTGCGGCACCACCGGCGAATCGGCGACGCTCGACCATGACGAGCATCATCGCGTGATCGAGCTCTGCATCGAACAGGCGAAAGGCCGCGTGGCCGTCATCGCGGGGGTGGGATCGAACGACACCCGCGCCGCGCTCGCCAACATGAAGCGCGCGCAGGCGGCGGGCGCGGCCGCGGCGCTGGCGGTGATGCCTTATTACAACCGGCCGAACCAGGCGGGGATGCTTGCCCATTTCCGCGCGCTGGCGGAAGGCTGCGATCTGCCGATCATCCTCTACAATGTCCCTGGCCGCACCGTGACGGACATGAGCGTGGAGACGATGGGAGAGCTGGCGAAGCTGCCCACGGTGGTCGGCGTCAAGGACGCCACCGGCAATGTCGGCCGCGCCACCGCCCAGCGCCTCGCCTGCGGCGCGGATTTCTGCCAGCTTTCCGGCAATGACGATACCGCGCTGGGCTTCATGGCGATGGGGGGCAGGGGCTGCATCTCTGTCACCGCCAATGTCGCGCCGAGGCTCTGCGCCGATTTCCAGAAGGCCTGCCTCGAAGGTCGCGGGGCCGAGGCGCTGGCGCTTCAGGACCGGCTCTATCCCCTCCATGCCGCCCTCTTCACCGACGCCTCGCCGGGGCCGGTGAAATATGCGCTATCGCGGGTGCTCCAAGGCTTCCCGACTGAGCTGCGCCTGCCGATGACTCCGCCCAGCGAGGCGAGCCGCAAGGCCGTGGATGCGGCGCTGGCGCATGCGGGGCTGGTGTGATGGTTTTCCATTTCATCCTCTCATCCACTTCCGTCACCCCAGCGAAAGCTGGGGTCTCCCAAGGCGAAGTGCACGGCGTGCCTCATGAGACCCCAGCTTTCGCTGGGGTGACGGATCATATTTGAGCATGGCCCGCCCCCGTCCCGCCGAGTTCGAGAAGAAGAAGATCGTCGCCGAGAACCGGCGCGCGCGCTATGAATATTTCCTCGAGCAGTTCTTCGAGGCCGGCATCGCGCTGACCGGCACCGAAGTGAAGTCGCTGCGCTTCGGCGAAGGCTCGATTGCCGAAAGCTATGCCGAAGTGAAGGGCGACGAGGTCAACCTCGTCAACGCCAACATTCCCGAGTTCAGCCACGGCAACCGCTTCAATCACGAACCCAAACGGCCGCGCAAGCTGCTGCTCCACCGCCGCGAGATCGACAAGATGCGCGACGGCGTGGCGCGCGAGGGCATGACGCTGATCCCGCTCGCCATCTATTTCAACGGCAGGGGCCGCGCGAAAGTGGAGCTGGCGCTGGCCAAGGGCAAGAAGCTCCACGACACGCGCGAGACTGTGAAGCAGCGGGACTGGAAGCGCGAGCAGGCGAGGCTGCTGCGCGATCGGGGATGAAGCGAATCTCTCCTAATGAGATATTGTATCATCACCCAATCGGTGGCATAGGCCCGCATATGGATCGGGAATCGCCGCGAGATCGGGAAGAATGCGCCGAAGCGCTCGCCGCGAGCCGGCTCGATCGGCTGGCGATCGGCCTTTCGAGCCTGTGCCTCGTCCACTGCATCGCCACCGTGGCGCTCGCGGCGGCGCTTGCGTCCGTGAGCGCGGTGCTGGCCCGGCCGATCTTCCACGAGGTCGGCTTCGCGCTGGCGATCCTGCTGGGCGCGGTGGCGCTGGGGCGGGGTTATGCCGTGCACCGCAGCCCGAAGCCGCTCGCGATCGGCATCGCCGGCCTTGTGCTGATGGGGCTGGGCCTCAGCCTTTCGGATGGGCTGGGCGAGATCGCCGTGACGATGGCGGGCGTCACCCTGCTCGCGCTCGCGCATCGGCTCAATGTCGGGCAGCACGCCCATTCCCATGCTCTTGCCGGAGCCTGCCCGCGCCCCTAGCTTGTCCGCATGGCAGAGTCAGGCGCCATGACACAGACCGGCGGGCGCACGCAGCACCGCCATGCGCATCACGAGGGCGCGGCGCTCGCGCATGCCGCGCGCGCGGCGCTCGAGTCGGCGGGCGAGCAATGGACCGAGTTGCGCGCCGCTGTGTTCGGCATTCTCAGCCGGTTCGATCGCCCGGCTTCCGCCTATGACGTCACCGAATTGCTTTCGAAGGCGCAGGGGCGGCGGGTGGCGGCGAACAGCGTCTATCGGATTCTGGATCTGTTCGTGGCCAATAATCTCGCCCGCAAGATCGAGAGCGCCAACGCCTATCTCGCCAATCCGCACCCCGGATGCATCCATGACTGCATCTTTCTCGTTTGCGATTCATGCGGGCAGACAGTGCATGTCGACGACGACGCGATCGCGGCCCGGGTGCGGGAGGCCGCGCGCGCGACAGGGTTCGCGCCGGGCCGCCCGGTTATCGAGGTGCGCGGGCTGTGCGCCGCCTGCACCGCCGCGCCGAGGAACGCTTCCGCCTGATTTCCGCCACAGAGAGGTTCGACAGGGCTCGCGCCTTGGCGTAGTTTGGGGATTCTAGGAGAATAGAGCCGTGTCAGACCGCCCTAACACCCCGCTTCTCGATAAGATTTCCGATCCCGCCGATCTGCGCGGGCTCAAGCAGAACCAGCTCCGCCAGCTCGCCGACGAGCTGCGCGCCGAAATGATCTCGGCCGTGTCCGTGACCGGCGGCCATCTCGGCGCCGGGCTCGGCGTGGTCGAGTTGACCGTCGCTATTCACCGCGTCTTCGATACGCCGCATGACCGGCTGGTGTGGGACGTCGGCCATCAGGCCTATCCCCACAAAATCCTAACCGGCCGACGGGACCGCATCCGTACGCTGCGCCAGGGCGCGGGCCTCTCCGGCTTCACCAGGCGCTCCGAAAGCGAGTACGACCCGTTCGGCGCGGCGCACAGCTCCACCTCCATCTCCGCCGCGCTCGGCTTCGCGGTGGCGAACAAGCTGGCGGACAAGCCCGGCAAGGCGATCGCGGTGATCGGCGACGGCGCTATGTCCGCCGGCATGGCCTATGAGGCGATGAACAATGCCGAGCAGGCGGGCAACCGGCTGGTCGTCATCCTCAACGACAACGATATGTCGATCGCGCCGCCGGTGGGCGGGCTTTCCGCCTATCTCGCGCAGATCGTCTCCAGCCGGCCCTTCCTGTCGATGCGGGAGATCGCGAAGAAGTTCGCCAAGAAGCTGCCCAAGCCGCTCGCCGACGCGGCGCGCAAGACGGACGAATATGCCCGCGGCATGACGATGGGCGGCACGCTGTTCGAGGAGCTGGGCTTCTATTATGTCGGCCCGATCGACGGCCATAATCTCGATCATCTGATCCCGGTGCTCGAGAATGTCCGCGACGCCGAGCAGGGGCCGATCCTCGTCCATGTCGTGACGCAGAAGGGCAAGGGCTATGCCCCCGCGGAAGCGGCGGCGGACAAATATCACGGCGTCCAGAAGTTCGACGTGCTGACCGGCAAGCAGGACAAGGGCCCCGCCGGCCCGCCGAGCTACACCGGCGTCTTCGCCCAGGCGCTCACCGCCGAAGCGGAGCGTGACCCGACAATCTGCGCGATCACCGCGGCGATGCCGTCAGGAACTGGGCTGGACAAGTTCCAGGCGAAGTTCCCGGATCGCTGCTTCGATGTCGGCATCGCCGAGCAGCACGCCGTCACCTTCGCGGCGGGCCTCGCGGCGCAGGGCATGCGGCCCTTCTGCGCGATCTATTCCACTTTCCTCCAGCGCGCTTACGACCAAGTGGTGCATGATGTCGCTATCCAGAATCTGCCGGTGCGCTTCGCGATCGACCGCGCCGGTCTGGTGGGCGCGGACGGCGCCACCCACGCCGGCTCCTTCGATGTGACCTATCTGGCCACACTGCCGCATTTCGTGGTGATGGCGGCGGCGGACGAGGCGGAGCTCGTGCACATGGTGGCGACCGCGGTGGCTCACAACTCCGGCCCGATCGCCTTCCGCTACCCGCGCGGCGAAGGGGTCGGGGTGGAACTGCCCGAGGCCGGAACGCCGCTTGCGATCGGCAAGGGCCGGATCGTCCGCGAGGGCGGGCGGATCGCGCTCCTGTCGCTCGGGACGCGGCTGGCGGAGAGCCTGA